>JAMLIB010000007.1 GCA_023954415.1 Trueperaceae bacterium | reverse complement strand
CACCCTCGTCGCTGGCTACCGCACCTGGAAAGCCAGCAACCGCTTCGTCCGCAAAGGCGAGAAGGGCATCGCCATCCTCGCGCCACTACTCGTCCGCGACCCCGACGACGACAACCAGCTCAATCTCGTCGGCTTCAAGACCGTCTACGTCTTCGACCTCGCCCAGACCGACGGCGAACCGATCCCACAACGCGACGGCCCACGCCTGCTCACGGACACTCCCGACGCCCAGTCGAAGCTCGCCGGGCTTCACTTCCGCCTCGCCATGTTCTGCGCCAGCAAAGGCGTACGCGTCAGCTGGGACTTCCAGCACGAACACGCCCTCGGCGTCTACCGGCCAGCCACCAAGCACATCGCCATTAGGCCAGGCCTCAGTCACACCCAGGCCTTCAAGACCCTCTGCCACGAGGCGGCGCACATGCTCCTGCACACCGGCAGCGAGAACCGGCCCAGCGCCGAACTGGAAGCCGAGACCACCGCCTTCCTGGTCAGTCACGCTCTCGGCATCGACACCAGCACCTACTCCTTCGCCTACCTCGCCAGCTGGACCGACAGCCTCGAAGACCTCATTCAAGCCGGAGACAGAGCCAGCAAAGCCGCCGACCAGATCCTCGAACACCTCCAAGCGGACCCTGACACCCCTACAGCAGAGCCCTCCACCGCCACGCCTACCGCCGGCCAGACGCCCCAGCGCCGACCCGTCACCTACCTCAGCAGCTGACCCCAGAGAGGAGCGCCAGCCTGACCGACTCACTTCCTGGACCCACCCACAATCCGAACCCTCACTAGCGCCAGCGACCCGCACCGGTCCTGGCGCTCTTTCGTTCTAGGAGCCCAACATGACCCTCCCGCAACTCTTCAGCGCCCTCATCCACGCTCTCACCACCAGTCCCGAAAGCCACCACGTCGACGTGCTGCTAGCCGACCTGGCCGCCCGCACCGCCCTCGCCCTTCACGACACGCAGGCCGACAGCCTCAAGCTCGCCTGCCTCACGGTCACCAACCCAGAGCCCTACATCGCCGCCGACCAGCTCCTGCGCCCCTACGGGCTCGTACTCACCGCTACCCCACACCAGAGCACAGCTCGCCTCATCAGCATCAAGCGCCATCAACCAGAGCCCCACCAACCGGCCAGCAGCGTCCGAGTCCATCACCTTGCGAAGGGAGCGAACGCGGCATGACCATCAACCTCGCCACCCTGCTATCCGAAGACCCCAAGATCCCCTGGTGCTACACCTGCCAGGGCGACGGCTACCTCGTCTACGTCGGCGGACCCGGCTACTACAGCACCTACTTCGGCAACTACCTCCCCACCGAGTCGTTAGAGCCGTGCGACGACTGCCACGGCAGCGGCCGCAACGACGACGGCAACAGCCCCACCAACGCCGTCAGACAACTCCTACGAGCCCTCACCCCCAGCCAACGCCTCCACCTGCAGCGTCTGACCCAAGGCCACCGGCTCCCCATCACCCCTGCCAACTACCAAGCCCTTGAAGACCTCTTCTGCGAGGTCGACAACGAACTCGGCAGCAAACACCCCATCACCGTCGAGCTGGAGGCCGCGCTAGATAACGCGCAGCTGCTCGAACCCTCCGACGCACCCACTGGCAACCGCGGGGCTCGCATCTACTAACCGTGTTTGAGCGGACCCCGTTTGCCGGTCCACTACTGGTGAGGGGTTCCTGTCTCGACTCTTATCGGTCAGGGCTTCCAGCGCTTGGGCGGGGGTGCCGTACTCCAGCGCGCCGTGCGGCCGTTCGTGGTTGTAGTACTTCCTCCAGTTCTCGATCAGGACTTCCGCTTCGTGTAGGGTCGTGAAGAGCTCTAGGTTCAAGAGCTCGTCTCGCAGGCGAGCGTTGAAGCTCTCGTTGAAGCCGTTTTGCTACGGTGAGCCCGGCTCGATGAACAAGGTCTGCACTCCACTGGCCGCCAGGAAGGTTCTGGCGGCGTCAGCGATGAACTCCGATCCGTTATCGCTACGGATGAAGTCAGGCGGCCCGTGGATGGTCATGAGGCGCTCCAGCTCCCGCATCACGCCCTGCGCCGTGAGGCTGCGGGTCACGTTGACCGAGAGGGCGTAACGACTCGCCTCGTCGATCACGGTCAGGATCTTCAAACGCCTGCCGTCATCGGTAGCGTCCATCACGAAATCGAGTGCCCACACCTCGTGCGCTACCGTCGCCACGCGCCGGTGGCAGCCGTTTCCCGCCTCACCCAACCGCCGGCGCTTGATGGCCTGCTGCGGCACCTTCAGGCCCTCCTCGCGCCACAGGCGCTGCACGCGCTTACGGTTCACGCGCCACCCCTCCCGGCCCAAGAGCGCCGTGATCCGCCTATACCCGAAGCGCGGGTGCTCAGCCGAGAGCTCATGCAGGCGCCTGACCAGGTCCACGTCCAGCGTCGGCCGTATCGCTTCGTAACGCTGGCTGGAGCGCGGCTGCCCCAGCACCTTACAGGCGCGCCGCTCGCTGAGCGTGAGTTTCTCCATCACGTGCTTCACTGCTGCCCGCTTACGTTGCGGGCTCAGTAGTTTCCCTCGAGCGCCTCCTTGAGGATGCTGTTATCCAGCTCCTTCTCCGCCAGGAGCTTCTTCAGGCGCGCGTTCTCGCGCTCCAGCTCCTTAAGGCGCTTCGCGTCGGGTTTACTCATGCCCTGGTACTGCTTGCGCCAGCGGTAATAAGTCCACTCGCCGATGCCCGCCTCCTTGCAGAGCTGCGCGACGGGCATGCCCGCCGCCTTGCTCGCTTCCATCTGCCTGAGAATCTCGATGATCTGCTCCGGGCTACGTCTTGACTTCTTCACGGGTGTCCCTCTCCGGATCACCCTCACTCTAGGTGGACCAGGTAACGGGGGCCAGATCAGTTGGCTCGGAACCCCAGCACACCCACCGCCACTCTGGACGGGCTAGCAGCCAGCACCGACCCGGAAGTGCAGTGGCGAATAGTCAACAACCCCAGCACTTCCAGCGAAGCCCTGACCACTCTCCAAACGACCGGACGTAGCTGGGCAGTTCGGCATGCCGCTCGCAGGCGCCTCCTGAACGGCCAGGGAGCCCTCGACGCCCCACCCCCGCTCGAAGCCTTGCGCGAATCCGTGGCGGCCATCACCAAGGAAGAACCCGACACTAGCCACTGAACGCAGCGGCTGACACCAACAAGTAACCACCTATCACGAAGTCACGACCTGCGAGCAGGCCGGAGCAGCGCGCTCTAGCCTGCTCGCTCTCTTGTGGCTCGAATCCATAAGGAGATCAACCATGAATCAAGGAAACCTTGAAGACACAGACAACCCGGCAACCCCAGAAAGCCTAGAGCTACCTCCGCCCTCCTCAGCCCCGACCAGCGGCGTACACGCCTGGTCTATTGCCGGAGACGAGCTGGACGACCTGGAGTTCGCCCCAGTGAAGATGGTGATTCCCAATCTACTCCCCAGTGGCCTAGCGGTGATTGGAGGCAAGCCAAAGATCGGCAAGAGCTTCTTCGCGATGCAGATGGGCTTGGCAGTGGCCGAGGGCACCACATTCCTGGGCGAAACCATGCCGCAAGGCGACGTACTCGTCTTCTCCCTGGAAGACGACCAGAGGCGCCTGCAAGCACGCGCTAGGGCCCTCACCGAGGGAGATCCCCTACCGCGCAGGTTCCGCATGTTCAGCCAGGACAACATGGGCATCAAACTACCGGAAATCGAAAAGCTAATCGCAGAGTGGGCCGGCGATTTTGAGAAGCGAGCCCTGGTCATCATCGACACCATGGTGAAGGCCATGCCCAAGAAGCAAGCCGGGCAAGACGATTACGCCCACACCACCCAGGTCCTAGGCAGCCTGCAAGCCCTGGCCCTACGCCTCGACATCGCGATCGTTCTCGTTCACCATACGAGCAAGCGAGCAGACAACCTTGATGAGTTCGACGCACTGCTCGGCAGCACCGGCATCAACGGAACCGCCGACACACTCATGCTCCTAAACCGGCCCCGTGACTCAGCTAGCGCCTTCCTATCAGTCACCGGCCGGGACCTACCAGAGGTAATGAATATCGCCCTCGAACGGGACGGCGTCATTTGGCTCAAGAGCGACGTCAGGGACTACAAGGAAGTAATCCCAGTCTCCCCCACCCAGCTCAAGACGTTACAGGTAGTCAATGAGCTTCTCGCCGACGGGTCACCAACTTGCGCGGCCGGTGACATCGCCGCAGCCATCAGTAAATCGAGCTCCCACACGAGCAACCTTTTGAGTGCTCTAAAGAGCCGCGGATTCCTGGACCAGCCCAGCTTCGGGACATACACGTTGGCACCCGGCGTAGCGGAGAAGCTCGCACTCCTCAACGAAACTAGTGAGGCCACACCCATCACCTCAGTCCTCGACGAGGACCCCATGCCAGACGTAGTCAACGGGTTCGACTTCAGTTAGTAGCCCCTACCAACAAGTTTCACAGCATTCACTAACTTCACTAGGCCGCCCGCCCCAGCCCCCATGAGCTGAGCAGGTGGGCGGCCGGAAAGGACCACCATCCATGCCAACTTTCGCAGGCAACGGGCTGCATCCAGCGGCCCCACCCAAGTTCTACTCTCCCAAGGAGTTCTACCTGAAGCACGACCGCCGCATCGGACGCGACACCATCTACCGCCTCCTAGCCGAAGGCCGCATCCGATCCGTCCGGCCCGGCAAACGCAAGATCCTCATACCCGCCAGCGAACTACACGACTGGCCAGCACGAGAACTCCGAGGCGAGAACTGACCCCGTAAGCCCTCCCACAACCAAGCCACCTTGAGCCCACCCACGCGGTGGGCTTCTTCATTTCTGGAGGACCCCATGCGCAAGTACCAGAAGCTCCTCAACAAGCCGTACTTCAACGAACGCTCCAAGCTTTGGGAAATCCGCTTCTCCGCAGGCACCAACCCCGAAACAGGCGAACGAATCCGGCACGTCATCACCCACAAGACCAAGAAAGGCGTCAAGGAGAAGGCCATCGAATTCCTGAAAGTACAAGAACTAAACGAGATGCCCGCTACTGGCCTCACGGTCGGCGCCTACCTCCTGAAGTGGCACAACGATTCACAATACAGCTGGTCACCCCGCACCAAAGAGCTGTACCTGCATCAGATCGAGAAGCACATCATCCCCAGAATCGGAGACCACATCCTCGAAGAGCTGAAGCCGCATCACGTGCGAAGCATGGTCGCCGACATCGCTGAGAAGGGCCTGCTGTCCACCGCCAACAAGTGCCGCCGCCTTGTCTGGACCGCCATGGAGGACGCCGCCGACTCTGACCTCATCGCCAAGAATCCAGTGAAGACAGTGAAACCAGTGAAGGAGGAGGCGAGGAAGATACGCATCCTCGAACCGCACGAGACCCGCAAGTTGCTCGACGCCACCAGGAGCCACCGGCTCTACGCGCTGTTCTACGTTCTTGTCGCTACCGGCCTTAGGCGTGGCGAACTACTAGGGCTCAGCTGGAAGGACGTCACCGAAGATGGCCTTCTTATCCGAAACGCCCTGAAGCTAGTCGGCAATGAGCCGGTACTCGGACCGCTCAAGACCAAGAAGAGCCGCCGTTTCGTCGCCCTCTCCCAAGACGTGCTCGACGTCCTAAACGCCCACCATGACCGGCAAAAGCAAGAACGCAAGGAATGCTACGGCAGTTGGACCGAAACCGGCTTGGTCTTCACGACCAAGATCGGAACCGCCATCCACCCCAGGAACCTGCTTCACATCCTCAAGAACGAGCAGGAGAAGGCGGGACTACCCCAGACCTCCATCCACTCCTTCCGGCACATGAACGCCTCGCTGCTCATCACTAACGACCTCGATATCAAGAGCATCTCTGAACGCCTCGGCCACAGCAGCACCAGCTTCACCATGGACCGCTACGGGCACATCCTCCAAGAGCACCGGCATAAGAGCGCACTCAGCGTCGACCAACTCCTTGGAGTCAGTCAACCCACCGTTGCGCCAACCGAAGAGGAATAGCCGAGCATAGGCCTACTCCGCCTTAGGGCCTCCAAAAGCGATGAATCCAATCCCGGTCAACGCAACCGCAAGCAGGGCCGGGAAATAGACGATCGCCGGGATGCTGAACACCTTACGGGTCGGGGGAATAGCGTTTGCAAATTGGCCCGTGCACGATGCTGAGTTCCAGTCGGGCGACGGAAATGTGCAATCGATCTTCCTCCAAATGGGAAAGACCTCGGTTGTCTGGATCCAAAAGGTAAACCCACTCCGTGTAACCCCGTTGGAGGTGCCGAATCCCACTACAGACAACAAGAGTGCAGCCGAGACCAAGATGTATCCAAAGACTCTCTTACTCACGCCCCTACACCCCTTCACCACACAACTGGATGGTGGAATCATACCGCCTATCGGACAAACCGAGGCACCCGAACTTTCCTGTATCAACGCAGCGAAAAGGCGTACGACACATAGCGACCGGCTCACCTCCGAACATCGACTGGTCAGTGTGCTGGTCAGTGTGAGCAGATTTACCGGGAAAGCCCCCGGACTCTGTCGGAGGCTTTCCTCGTCCTACACGTAGTTTTTGGTGGTGGGCGGCACAGGGATTGAACCTGTGACCCCTCGCGTGTGAAGCGAGTGCTCTCCCGCTGAGCTAGCCGCCCACGTGACCAGCGCTCAATAGGGTAACGGTACGGTGGGATTCCGTCAATGAACCGACCCCCTCGGCCTAGGCCTCGAGGCGTCGGCGAGACACCCTCCGTCACGGTACTGGGCCCCCGTCACATCTCGAACGGGTTCAAGACTTCCACCTCGAGGCCATCGAAATCAGCCGTGTTCCTCGTGACAAGGGTCAGCCCGTGAACATAGGCGGTAGCGGCGAGCAGTCCATCGATCACCGGCAAGGTTCGCACGGCGTTCAGCCTCCCCCACGCTTCCGCCACTTCGATGGAGACCCTCAGGATGCGGTCGGCGTACTCGGTGCCCAGGGTGCCAAGCCAGGCCTCCAGTTGTGCAGCTCGGTACGCATCCCGCGACCTCAAGCGCTCTATGCCCTGGCGTATCTCACCCACCACCAGAACGCTCAAGAACAGTTGACGGTTCTGCACGCCCGCGAGCCAGGCCCTTACCCCCGTGTTCGCGTTGGCCTTCCTGATCTCGGATATCACGTTCGTGTCGAGCAGGTAGCTCACAGCTCGACCCGGCGGGCGGGTTCGCGTGAGCGCTCGATCTCCAAGTCGCTCAAGTCGGGCACAGCCAGGAGGAACGCCTTGAAGTCGAGCTCCCCGGTCAGCTTGGCATAGGTCTCGGCCGAGACGATCACCGCCACCTCTTCACCGTGGCGCGTCACGATCTGCGGCCCGTCCTCTTGAGCCTTGCGCAGTAGCTCGCTGAACCTCTGCTTCGCCTCCTGGACCTGCCATGCCATTCCAAGCCTCCATCTAGTCTGTCTAGGCCGAATATTACCACCGCGGCAACTCGTGAGGGTGCTAACCGGGGTACCCAAGGCACAGGCGCCTCGACCGTCACGTGGCCGGAAAAGCCCCCGGCGCGAAGCGGCGCGGTGGCCTCCTTACCGATTCGTGACAATTCGCACGAACTCCCTAGGGATAATCCGACTGTCGCGCGTGGGAGCCGTCCGAGCGCGCTCGCCGTTCACGAGCCGCCCGGCAGCGACGCTACCCACGATCCCCACCGCCCCTCCCGGAAGGAGCAGTCATGAAACTGCGCTCACTAGCTCTGTCCATCTTCGCCTTCGCCCTGGCCTTCGCCTCCCAGGCCGCCGCCGAGCGGATCATCTCGCTCGCGGGCGAGGTCACGGAGATCGTCTACGCCCTCGACGCCCAGGACCAGCTCGTCGCCGTCGACGCCACCTCGGTCTACCCCGCCGCGGCCAACGACCTCCCCAACGTCGGCTACTACGGTCGCCTCTCGGCCGAGGCCCTCATGGCCTTCGAGCCGACGCTCGTCATCGCCAACAACCAGGCCGGGCCGCCCGAGGTCCTCGCCCAGCTCGAGGCCGCCGGTGTCCGCGTCGTGCACGTCGGTGACGAGCCCTCGCTCGAGACCCCGGCCGCCAACGTGCGCCTCGTCGCCGAGCTCGTCGGCGCCCAGGCCAAGGGCGAGGAGGTCGCCGAGGCCATGAGCGCCAAGCTGGCCGCCGCGGCCGCGCGCGGCGCCGAGCTCGATCCGAAGCCCCGCGTCCTCTTCCTGTACCTCGGCGCGCGCAGCATGCAGTTCGCCGGCGGCACGAACACCGCGTCCAACGTCCTGATCGAGGTGGCTGGCGCCATCGACGTGGGCGCCGAGCTCGGCTTCTCCGGCTACGCCCCCTTCACGCCCGAGGCCATCGCCGCAGCGGCTCCCGACGCGCTCATCGTCACCGACCGCGGCATCGCGGCCCTCGGCAGCGAGGACGCCGTCTTCGAGATTCCCGGCATCAGCGATACCCCGGCCGCGGCCGGCAAGCACCTCAAGGTCTTCGAGGACCTCTACTTCCTCGGCCTCGGCCTCCGTACCGGCGACGCCCTGACCGAGCTGGTCGACTACCTGTACTCGCTGCAGTGACCACAACGGGCGAGCGCGCCGCCTCTCGGCGGCGGCTCACCTTCATGATCCTCGCGGCGCTCCTGCTGGGCGGGCTGATGCTCTCGCTCGGTTGGGGCGCCGTGAGGATCGCGCCCGCCCAGGTCGTTGGGATAGCGCTCGAGAAGGCCGGGATCCAGACCGGCATCGAGTTCTCACGGCAGCAGAGCGCGGTCCTCTGGAACATCCGTCTGCCCCGCGTCCTGATGGGCGTGGTCGTCGGCGCGGCGCTCGCCCTCGCCGGCGTCGCCCTGCAGGTCGCCTTCCGCAACCAGCTGGCCGAACCCACGCTCCTCGGGGTGAGCGGCGCGGCCACGCTGGGCGTGGTGCTCGCCTACGTCCTCGGCCTCGTGAGCCTGGGGCGCTGGGTCCTGCCGGTGGCCGGCACCCTCGCGGCCGTCGCGAGCGTCGTCTGGCTCCTCCGCTTCGCGCGGCGGCACGGCCGCTCGGACCGGCTCACCCTCGTGCTCGCCGGCGTGGCCCTGCAGCTCTTCCTGGGAGGCGTCGTGACCTTGCTCGTGAGCGCGTTCCGCAAGCCGGGCATGCCGGACGCGACCTCCCTCACCCTCGGCGCGCTCACCAGTGTCTTCTGGCAGGACGTCGGCGTGGCCGCCGTCCTAATGCTGGTGGCGGGCGCGCTGCTCAGGCGGCGAGCGCAGGTCCTCAACATCCTCCTGCTGGACGAGGGGACGGCCCAGGCGCTCGGCGTCGACGTTGGCCGCGTCCGCCTCGCGCTCGCCTGCCTGGCGGGCGTGGCGACGGGCACCGTGGTCGGTTACGCAGGCAGCATCGCGTTCATCGGGCTGATCGTGCCGTTCGCGGTGCGCCTGCTCATCGGGGACGACCACCGGTCGCTCCTGCCCGCGGCCGTCCTGGGGGGCGCCGCCGTGGTCACCGTCGGCGACGCGCTCGCGCGCAACCTCATAGCCCCCATGGAGCTGCCGCTCGGCGTCCTGACGACGGTGGTCGGCGGGCCGCTCTTCTTCTGGCTCACCGGCCGCGGGCGCGGCGCTGGTGGTTGGTGAGCGGCGTGAAGCGGTAACCGACGCCCCACACGGTGTGGAAGTAGATCGGCTGCGCCGGGTCGGGCTCGAAGTGGCGCCTGAGGCGCACCACGAAGTTATCCACCGTGCGGCTGCTCGGGAACGCGCCCTTGCCCCACACGGCGTCGAGGATCTCGTCGCGGCTCACGACCTCACCGGCCCGGCTCGCGAGCAGGCGCAAGATGCCCACCTCGCGCTCGCCAAGCAGGAGCTCGCGGCCGTCGGCCGCCCTGGCCGTCCACGACAGGAGGTCGACGGTGTTCTCGCCGAAGACCAGCCGCGCGTTCACGGCGCGCAGCGCGCCCGAGCGGTCGAGGAGCTTGCGCACCCGCAGGAGGAACTCGGGCAGGTGGAAGGGCTTGGCGAGGTAGTCGTCGCCCCCCGCCTCCAGCCCGGCCACGCGCTCCTCCGGGCTCCCCTTGGCGGAGAGGAAGAGGACGGGCGTGGCATCGCCGGCCTTGCGCCGCTCGCGGCAGAGCGTGTATCCGTCCTTGTGCGGCAGCATGACGTCGAGGACGACCAGGTCCGGGCACTCGTCGCGCCAGGTCGCCGCTCCGGCCCGTCCGTCGGGGGCGTGGCGGACCTCGAAGCCCTCGGCCTCCAGGTTGTCCTTCAGGACCGAGGCCAAGGCGGCCTCGTCCTCGACGATCAGTACCTTCGCGCTAGTCATCGCAGGCTCGCTTCTTCCCCAGCGTCAACCGGTCGCGGCCTCCTCGCGCCTGTCGTGAGCCGGCGGGACCTCTGGCGAGAGCGCCGTGATCTCGTCGCGCATGGTCTCGCTCATGACGAACTCGGCCGCGGCGAGGGACGGCTCCAGCTGCTCCACGCTCCTGGCCCCGACGATGGCCGCCGTGACGGCCGGATGCGACGAGCACCAAGCGACGGCCAGCGTCACCGGGTCGACGCCGACGCGTCTTGCATATGCTACGAAACGCTCGGCCGTCTCCGCGTAGCTCTCGTGCCCGTAGCGCGTGTGGTAGCGCGCGTTATCCACGAGGCGGCCGCTCACGCCGGCGGCGCCGTACTTGCCGGACAGCAGGCCGGCGCCGAGGGGGCTGAACGCCATGACCCCGAGCCGCTCGGCCAAGGCCAGCGGGAGGATCTCGACCTCCGCCTGGCGCTTCACCAGGTTGTACATGGGCTGTATCACGGCGAAGCGCTCCAGCCCGGCGCGCTCCGAGATCCCGATGGCCTTCATGTACTGCCAGGCGGCGAAGTTGCTCGCGCCCACGTACAGCACGAGCCCGCGGCGCACGAGGTCGTCGAGGGCGCGCAGGGTCTCCTCCAGCGACACGTTCACGTCGAACTGGTGCAGGAGGTAGACGTCGAGCCTGTCGGTGCCGAGGCGCCTGAGCGAGGCCTCGACGGCGCGCACGATGTGGCGCCTCGACGAGCCGCCCGAGTTGGGCTCCGGGTAAGCGCGCCCGAACACCTTGCTCACCAGCACGATGTCGTCGCGCCTGCCCTTCATGAGCCGGCCGACGATCTCCTCCGTGCGGCCGGCGTTGTAGACGTCGGCCGTGTCGACGAAGTTGACGCCCGCCCCCAGGCTGCGCTCGAAGATGCGCGCCGCCTCCGCCTCGTCCGCCTCACCGCCGAAGGTCATGGTGCCGAGGCAGACGCTCGACACCTTGACCCCCGTGCGTCCCAGTTGCCTGTACTGCATATGCCGCCTCTTCTCTCCGTCGCTACGCCCCGAACAGGTCTCCCACCAGGTAGTTGAGGCCCGTACCGACGGCTACCGTCACGACAGTACTCTCCGGACCGAGCTCCCGGGCCAGTTAGACGGCGACCGCCACGTTCGGCCCGCTCACCGGACCGACCTCACTTCCACGCTGCCGACCCCGACGTCGAGGCTCAGCCGGGCCGCCGGGAGTTCTCCCGCCACCGCGGCAGGGCTCGCGTAGACGTTGCCGTTACGCTCGAAGCCGGATCCGACGCGCACGGAACCGATGCCGGTATCGACCTCAAGCGTCAACGCCAAGCCCTCGGGCACGAGGAGGGTGACGCTCCCGACCCCACCGTCGATCTCACCCGTGAAGCCGCCTGCCCGCGGCAGGGTGACGGTCAAGCTCCCCACCCCGGAGTCGAGGTCGAGGCGGGTCAGCCTGGCCGCGGCCAGGTCCAGGTCCACGTTGCCTACCCCACCGTCTATGACCAGCTCGGTCGGCACGTCCTGATCCAGGGTGAGGTCCCAGGCGCCGCCCCTGCCGCCGCCCCATGAGAACGGCAACCAGGCGCGCCGGCGCGCCCTGATGCTCACCTCGGCACGGCCGTCGCGGAACGAGGTCGAACGCTCGATGCGCTCGCCGGCCGCTTGGCTCACGGTGCCTCGGATCAGGTCGCCGCCGCCCTGTGCCGCGCTCAAGCGCAGCGGGCTGACACCCACATCGAGTACGACGCGAGCGCTCGTCGCCGCGCCAACGGGCTCGCTGATGCTGATGGACTGGCTACCGCCCCCGCCGCCGCCGTAGGCGGCGAGCACGACGACCACGCCGACGGCCAAGGACGCGACGAGCAGCCGGTAACGCCCGCGCGTCAGCATGTCGGCCCCGACGGCTATGAGGGCGACGGGCCAGTACGCCAACAGGTTGCCGAGGAAGCGCCAGACGGGGCCGAGGCCCAACCCCAGGTTGCCGGCGAGTATCACGACCCCGAGCGCGATCAGGGCCAGCGGCCACCAGCCGCCCCCACGCGGCGACGGTCTTCCACTCGGTTCGGTCACGTTGCGCTCACCCCTTCCGCGCCGCCTGCCATAGCGCCGCCACTCGGAGCCGCCCCACCCGGAGCGTGGCCGACGCGCTCGAGCCACACGTCCAGGCTGCCGTCCAGCTCGACGACGTTGGCGAAGCCCCTGTTCCTCAAGGCGCTGGCCACCGCCGCCGCCCGCCCGCCGCCTTGGCAGTGGACCACGAGCCTGCGGCCGCGCGGCAGCTCCTGGAGCCGCGCCAACACGTTGCCGGCGGCGATCTGCCTGGCGCCCGGAAGATGTTTCGCGGCATGCTCGCTCGCCGTGCGCACGTCCAGCACGTCGGCACCCGCGAGCGCGTCACCGCCCTCGGGTCGCAAGAGCGGCAGGGGCGCAACCTCCAAGCCTTCCACGGAGGTCAGGTAGCCCCTCGCCCCGTCTATCCCGACGCGGGTCAGCCGCTCGCTCAGCGCCCGCGCATGCTCCGCGCCGGTGGCGAGGAGGACGATCTCGCGCGTCTCGACGTCGGGGTCGATGACCCACGCGGCGTACGTGGCGAAGGAAGCGCCACCCGGCACGGCCAGAGCGCCCGCGACGGAGCCGGAACGCTGCTCGGCGACCGTGCGCGTGTCCACCAGGACGAGGTCGCGGTTCACGCGGCCCCGCAGCTCGCCTGAAGAGAGGCGGCGCAGCGGTCCGCGGTCGCCGAGGACGGGCGGGCCGTCGCGGTTGACACGCTTCATGCGCCCGAAGTAGGTGGGGGCGTCCGGCTGGCCTTCGAGCAGGGCCGTCGTGAAGCCGGCCTCGTCGCCAGCCGCCAAGTACGGCGCCCACCAGGCGGTGAGGCGCTCGAAGCCCACCGTGCTGCTGGCCACCGCCCCGAGCGCCTTGCCGCACGCGCTCCCGGCGCCGTGGCCTGGCCAGACCTGCACGTGGTCGGGCAGGGTGAGGAAGCGGTCGCGGAGGCTGGCGAAGAGGCGCCGCGCACCCTCGAAGCGCGTGCCGGCGCCGCCCGCCACGGCGTCGAGCAGGTCGGGGCGACCGACGTCCCCGACGAACACGAAGTCGCCGCTGAGGAGGTGGGAGGGCAGCGCGGAGCGCGCGCCGTCGGTCACGAGGAGCGCGAGGTGTTCCGGCGTGTGGCCGGGCGTGTGGAGGGCCTCGAGCGTCACGTTGCCCACCCTGATGACGCTCCCGTGCGTGAGCCCGCGGTGGTCGAAGGCGTAACGCCAGTCGGGGCCGCCCTCGTCGGAGAGGTAGAGCTCCGCCCCGGCGGCCGCGGCCAGCTCCCGGGCACCCGACACGTAATCGGCGTGGATGTGGGTGTCGGTGACGGCGACGATGCGCAGGCCCTCGGCCGCGGCCGCCTCGAGGTAGACCCGGACGTCGCGCCGCGGGTCTACGACGACCGCCTCGCCGCTGGCCTGGCAGCCGATCAGGTAGCTGCCCTGGGCGAGGTCGTGATCGTAGAACTGTTGGAAGTACACTTCCGCCCCTCTCGAGCCGCGCCGCATGTCCGAACGGCCGTGGAACCCAGGTTAATGCCTGCCGGCGCGGCGCGGTGTGGGCGGCGCACCGTGCGGCCCGGGAGCGCAACGCGAGCGCCCGGCGCATCATGAGCGCAACGCGCCGTGGGCGCGGCGCCCACTCCCCCGAGAGTATGCGCCGAGTGCATAATGGTGCCATGCCAGGCTCGCCGGACGCCGATCAGCTCCTCACCCTCCTCGCCGTGGCCGAGGCGGGCAACGAGAGCGCAGCGGCGGAGCGCCTTGGCGTGGGCCAATCGTCCGTCAGCCGCAGACTGGCAGCTCTCCAGAAGCTCTCCGAGGCGCCGCTTACGCACCGGGCGGCGACGGGCACACGCCTGACGTCCGCCGGGGCCGCCCTGCTCGGACCGGCGCGCGCGCTGAAGGCAGCGTTGCTCGAAGCCGGGACCTTGATGGACCCGGCCGGCGGCGCCCTCGGCAAGGTCCGCTGCGGCGTCAGCCCGCACCTCGTCGCGCGCCTCGCGGGCGCGGCAGCGACCTCGCGCATAGAGGTTGAACTAGTGGAGGCCCACTCGGATGCCCTGGTGAACGCCGTGCGCCGCGGCGAGCTGCCGGCCGCCGTCACGTTGAGCGCGCCGGCCGGGGGCGAGCCGGGCCTGCGCGTGCTGCGCGCCGGCGAGGAGCGGCTCGTGCTCGCGGCGCTGCCCGGCGAGGGCGCGCTGCGCACTGGTCCCGCACGCTCGGGCACCGAGCCCGCGGGCCTCGCGCACGAGTCGTCGCGCGAGGCCGGCCCCCGAGACACCCGCAGCGGCACGGCGGCGCTCGGGCTCGTCAAGTGGCTCCTGCCGGCCGCGCCGAGCGTCGTCGGGGAACGCGCCCGGGCGCTGTTGCGCCGCGCCGGCCTCGCCGCCGCGGCGCAGACCCCCGTCCCCAGCCCTGGCGCCATGCGCGCCGCGGTGTTGGCCGGGGCGGGCGTCGGCGTCGCGCTGCGCTCCGAGCTCGCGGCTGAGGCGGCGGCGGGCTGGCTCGCCCTCGCGCCGCTCCCCTTCGGGGCGGAGGGCGACGACGTCGTGAGCGTCTGGCTCGTCGCCTCCGACTCGCTGGGCGAAGACCACGCCGAGAGCCTGACGGACCTGGCGGCGGAGGCCATGCGTGGCTGATGCCCCGGGCGCCTACCTTGGGCTCGACGCCGGCGGCTCGAGCACCCGTTGGCTCCTCGTGGGCGAGTCGGGCGACGAGCTGGCGCGCGGCAGCGGCGGGCCGATCTCGGCCATCCAGCTGCGCACGGACGAGCGGGAAGCCGCGCTGGAGCGACTGGCGGCACTCCTTGCCGAGGTCGGCTCGACCGCGCGCCCGGTGCGCGTGGTCGCGGGCGTCACCGGGCTCGAGCCCGGCTCGCCCGACGCGCTGACGCTGGCCATGACGGCGGCGCAAGCGTTGGCGTTGCCGGAGCCGGCGGTGCGCGTCATGCCCGACATCCACGTCGCCTACCTCAGCGCCTTCGCCCCGGGGTCGGGGGTGCTCGTGTACGCGGGAACGGGGAGCATCGCGTTCCATCTGAGCGCCGGCGGCGTCGGCACCCGGGCGGGCGGGCACGGCTACCTGATAGACGACGCCGGGGGCGGCTTCTGGATCGGCCGCGAGGCCCTCAAACGCGTGCTGCGCCGCGCCGACGAGCAGGGGGCCCCCGCCGGCGGGACGCTGGCCGGCGGGCTGTACGCCGCGCTCGGCGGTAGCGACTGGGACGCGATCCGCCGCGCCGTCTACGCAGGCGGCCGCGCGCGCGTGGCCGCCCTGACCAGGGTGGTCGCGCTGGCGGCGGCACGGGGCGACGACGACGCGCGCGCCGTACTGGCGGCGGCCGGCGCCGAGCTGGCGCGGTTGGCGCGCGTCGTGAGCGGTCGCCTCGGTGTCGCGCTGCCGGTGGTGCTGGCCGGGGGCGTAGCGCGCTGCGGCGCGCCGCTCACCTCGGCCATGGAGGAGGCGCTACCGTCGGGCACGCGCTTCTCGGTGAGCACGCGCGAGCCTGTCGAGGCCGCGGCCGCGCTGGCGCGGGAGCAGGCCGGGCTCTCTGGTTGAAGCGCGAGATCGAGCGGCGAGGCTCGACAGGACCCCGTCACCCCTCGAGGTAGGCGCGCAACGCGCCCTCGCCGCCCTTGAACGTGTGCGCCTTGACGCCGCCCTCGCGCAAGCGCTCCGCCACGTATGCGCTCCGCTGGCCCATCGGACAGAACGCGACGTAGACGCGCCCCGGCTCGAGGCTCCCGCCCGACAGGTCGCTCGGCACGGCGACGACCTCCGGCCAGTCCGGCACCCAGGTGCGCATGGCCTCGTCGCGGCAGTCGATGAGGACCGCCCCCTCGGGGAGGGCCGAGACGCGCAGGCCGTCATCGGTCGCGGCGACCACGAGGACCCCTTCGCCCTCGCGCATGGCGCGTAGCGGGATGCGGCTGTCGCCCCGCTTGACGCGGGCGAGCTCGGCGGCGAGCGCCGACTCGTCCATGCCCCCCTCCTGCCGCTCGAGCCTCTCCGCCCGGCTCGAGGTGGCCGGCCGCACGGGCGTGATGTTGCACTCCTCCACGGCCTTGGCGGAGAGCTCCGCCGTGCCGATGCGCTCGGCCAGCGCGATGATCTCCAGCTTGTCGTAGGCGATGAGCGGGCGCAGGACGGGCCGCGCCGCGGCCGCGTCGATGGTGCGCAGGTTGGAGAGCGTCTGCGACGACACCTGCCCGATGGCCTCGCCTGTCACCAGGGCGTCGACGCGGCGGCGCGACGTGCGCCTACCCCGCTGGCGCGGCCCCTCCTCGCCGGGTCCGGCGCCGGCGGACGCGTGGGCCTCGAGGGCGTCCGCCACGCCGTCGGCGGCCTTCACCATGAGGCGCTTGAGGCCGACCTGCCACAGGTTCGTGTCCAGGTGGCCACGCATCTCGCGCATGGCCGGCCGCAGGTCGACCACGTGCGCCTCGGGCCGCGAGCCGGAGCCCCACGTGTCCGACAGGCGCTTCGCCACCCGCAGCGCCAGGCGCTCCGACTCGAGGTCGCCGAGGCGGAAGTGCACGAAGTCCACCTCGACGCCGCGGCGCATCAGGGACCAGGCGGCGACGATCGAGTCGTAGCCGCCGGACAGGAGCGCGAGGGCGTGGCCGCCCGTGCCGAGCGGCAGGCCGCCCGGGCCATGGTGGCG
Organism: Trueperaceae bacterium; assembly: GCA_023954415.1. Taxonomy (NCBI): domain Bacteria; kingdom Thermotogati; phylum Deinococcota; class Deinococci; order Trueperales; family Trueperaceae; species Trueperaceae bacterium. Next base: position 160,754 of record JAMLIB010000007.1, on the reverse strand, counting down.
GCGGCTGAAGAAGAGCGCCTGGCGCTCGTCGACCTCGATCTCGACGGTCACTTCCGGGTGCGCGAGGTCGACCTTGGCGCCGGGGTTGAGGGCGGCGCCCAACTTGCGCTCGACGTCCATCGACCCGAACGCGTGCCTCCCGACCCGCTTGCAGCGCACGGCGTAGGTCCTGCCACGCACGCGCTCGGCGTAGAGCTCGGTGCCGAGGGCCACGATGGCGGCGAGGTCCGGCGCGGCCACCGCCTCGACGAACGAGAAGGTGCCGATGCCGAACACGCGCTCGAGGGCGCGGGTCGCCAGGGCGGTCGCGTCGACGGCACCCGCGGCGCCGGCGGCACCCGCGGTCGCCCGGTCGCCGAGGCCGGCCTCGTCGCCAACGGTGCCGGGTGCGGTGCCGAGCGCCACCTGGACCATGACGCGGTTGCCGCGCACGAAGGCGCGCGCCTCGAGACCGGAGCGCTGCAGGGCGTCCTTCACCGCCAGCCGCAGCTTGCGGAGGAACGTAGCGCGTGTCGTGCGCGACTTGATGGTCACCTCCGCGGTCGGGCGGATGGTCACGAACAGCTGGTCCATGGGTAGTTCCCTCATGATGATCGCCGTGGGCGCTACCGGAGTGCGCCGCGCCGCGGTCCTAAAGATAAGCCCCGCAAGGCCCCGCCGCCCGCCGGCGCGCCTTTCAGGTAGCGGCGAGCTCGTCCCAGCCGGCCACGCGGCCGCGCTCAAGCAGGTCGCCGAGCGCCTCGGCCGGGGCGGGGCGGCAGATGAGGAAGCCTTGCGCCTCCTCGCAACCGAGGGCGCGCACGGCGCGCCACTGCGCGAGCGTCTCGATGCCTTCGGCCACGACCCTGAGGCCCATGCTGTTGCCGAGCGTGACGATGGCGCGAACGATGGCCCCGTCGGCGTCTGGGTGAACGTCGGCGTGCGCGGTCGCCGGCACCTCCGTGACGTCCCTCAGCCCCCGCACGAACGCCCCATCTACCTTCAGTGCGTCGATCGGGAAGCTGCGCAGGTAGGCGAGGCTCGAGTACTCGACACCGAAGTCGTCCAGCGCGACCCGCACGCCCATCCGCTTGAGCGCGGAGAGTTTCCTGGCGCTGCCGACCACGTCGGTCATGGCCGCGCGCTCCACCACCTCGATCTCGAGGGCCGAGGGCGGCAGGCCGGCGGCGGCGAGGGCCGCTCCCACCTCGTCGACCAGCTCGGGGCGGGCCACCTGGCTCGCGCTCAGGTTCACGGCCACGCGCAGGTCGGTCAGCCCGGCGTCGCGCCAGGCGCGGAGCTGGCGCGTGGCGAGCTCCAGAACGCGACGGCCGAGCGGGTGGATGAGGTTCGTCCGCTCCGCCAGCGGGATGAAGTCGCCGGGCGGCACGAGGCCGCGCTCGCCGTCCCGCCAGCGCACGAGCGCCTCCAGGCAGACGATGCGGCCCGTCCGGATGTCGATGCGGGGCTGGTAGTGGAGCAGGATCTCGTCGCCCGCGAGCGCGCGCCGCAGCGCCTCCTCGAGCTGCATGCGGCTCGCCGACGCCATCTCCATGTCCGGCTCGAAGTAGCCGTAGTGCGCCTTGCCGCCCTGCTTGACGTGGTACATGGCTATGTCCGCGCGGCGCAGCAGGTTCTCCGGACCGTCGCTGTCCTGGGGGAAGAGGCTGATGCCGACGCTCGCCGTGACGTTCACGAGGTGGTCGCCCACGCGGAACAGCTCGCTCAAGGCCGCGGAGACGCGCCGCGCGAGCTCGTCCGCCTCGGCGCGCACGTCATGGCCGACGACGAGCAGCATGAACTCGTCGCCCCCGAGCCGCGCCAACGCCTGACCGGGCGCCAGGCAGCCGGTCAGGCGCTCCGCCACGGCCACCAGCACCCGGTCGCCCGCCCAATGACCGAGCGAGTCGTTGACGAGCTTGAGGTTGTCCAGGTCGAGGAAGAGCGCGGCCACCTCGCTCCCTCGCGCCTCCGCCGTGGTCACCGCCTGGGCGAGGAGCTCGCGGAACCGCTCCCGGTTGGGCAACCCCGTGAGCGAGTCCGTGAACGCCAGCCGCTCGAGGCGCTGCTCGAGCGAGGCGCGCTTGATGAGCTGCGCGGCGTAGCCGGCGTACACGCGCGCCGCCTCCACCGACTCGCTGGTGAACTCGTCCGTGGCGGTGAAGTTGTCGAGCGTCAGGAAGGCCGTCGCCCCCTTCTCGCTCATGAGCACGGGCACCACGAGCACGGACCGGATCTCGGACGCGCGCCCGTGACGTACGAGGAGCTCCCGCTCGCGAGGGCTCAGCTCGGGGTCCATCTCGGGGTTGACGACGATCTGCGGGTGCGCGTCGTCGACGGACACGCCGAAGCCGACGCCCCTTGGCGAGAAGCGGATGCCGCTCAGGTCGCGGAGGTCGTGACCGTTCGTGGCGGCCAGGGAGTAGTGCCCGTCCTCGCTCCTGAGGAGGAGCGACCCGGCCTGCGCGCCGGGGATGGAGCCCACCGCCTGGTCGAGCATGTGCTGGTAGAGGTCGGGGCCGTAAGCGGTGAGGATGCCCTGCTCCATCATGTGGATGATGCCGCGGCGGAACTCCGCCATGCGCCCGATGCTGCGCTCGCGCTCCTGGAGGTCCTCCAACCGGCGATGGTTGGTGACCGCGACCTCCGCCAGGTGGGCCGCCACCCGCACGAACGCGCGCTCCTCCTCCGTCGGCGCGCGCGGCTCCAGGTAGTAGACAGCGAACGTGCCGACGACCTGCCCCTCGGGGCTGAGCAGCGGCGTCGACCAGCATGCCCGCAGGCCGTGCGCCAGCGGCAGCTCGCTGTTCCCCACCCACCGTTCATCCGTGGCTATGTCGGTGACAACGACCTCCTCGCCGTAGTAGGCCGCAGTGCCGCACGACCCGACGCTCGGCCCCACGAGGAGGCCGTTGATGTGCTCGTTGTAGCTGTCGGGCAGGCTCGGGGCAGCGCCGTGATAGAGGCGCTCACCGGAGCGGTCCGTGAGGAGGACCGAGGTGCGCACCCCTTCGAGCTGCTGCTCGAGGAAGAGCATTATCTCCGTCAGGACGGCGCTCCGGTCGGCGCCGCGAGCGATCATCTCGAGGACCCGGCTCTGGGTCAGCTGCAGCAGCCGCGCCTTGTTCCCATCGTCGCGCCGGTCGTGTGAAGAACGGATGGTTTCCATGCGAGCGCCCGGGCCGGCCCCCGCCTCGGTTAGGACATTCTGGCAGACGGCCCCGCCCGCGCCTGTGGGCATTGCGTCATGCCGGCCGGAGAGTGGCGGGTCTCACACCCCGCTCTGGCGACCGCCGTGCTCGCCGGTGGGGGCCTAGCCCGTCCTTCCAGACCACGGTCGCGAGACCTTGCCCGCGACGACCGGCCAGCGCGCCCCGGTGGCGGAGGGCAGGACGTTGGGCTCGCCGTGCACGCAGAAGTAGCCCATGACCGCCATGGCGAGGGTCTCGCGGTCCTTGTCGTCGAAGCCGAGCTCCGCGAAGCCTCGCACGGGCGCGCTCATGGCGCGCCGCAAGCCCTCGAGCAGCGCCGGGTTCCGCGCGCCGCCGCCGGCCACGAGCACCTCGTCGACGCCGAGGGGGGTCAGGTGGTCTGCGAGCCCGTCGGCGACCGTCCTGACGGTCAGCTCGGCGAGCGTCGCCATGAGGTCGGGGAGGTCGGGGGCGCCGTCCGGCCAGCCGCGCGCCAGGGCGGCGTCGAGGTGGAAGTGCTCGCGGCCCGTGGTCTTGGGCGGCCGGAGCGCGAAGTACGGGTCCGCCAGCAGGCGCTCGAGCGCCAGGCCGTCCACCGTGCCGGCGAGCGCCAGGCGGCCGTCGCGGTCGAACGGCTCGCCTGCGAACCGCGCCGCCGCCTCGTTCAGCAAGCAGGTCGCGGGGCCCGTGTCGAACGCGAGCACCCCGTCGGGGTCGCCGCTCGCCGGCAGGTACGTGACGTTGGCGATGCCGCCAAGGTTGATCACGGCGCGGGAGACGCCGGGCGCGGCGTACAGGACGGAGTCGGGGAAGCTGACCAAGGGGGCGCCCTGGCCGCCGGCCGAGAAGTCGGACTGGCGGAAGTCCGAGACCGTGGTCACGCGGCAGCGCTCCGTGACGACCGTCGCCTCGCCGAGCTGCAGGGTGCTCTTCACGTGCCAGCCGCGCTCCGGCTCCACCCGCGGGATGTGGTAGACGGTCTGGCCGGAGAGCGCCACGAGGTCGACGCGGTCGCGCGCCTGGGCGGCCGCGACGACCTCGGCGTAGAACAGGCCGACTTCCTGGTGCAACTCGGTCAGGAGGATCACGTCGGAGCTCTCCGGCTTGAGCGCCGCGTGCAGGCGCGCGGCGAGCGCGTCGGGGTAGACGTGCGCGGCGCGGGCGATGACCTCCCATCGCAACGCGCCCCCCACGCGCTCGAGCCGCGCCGTGACGGTGTCCACGCCGTCGAGCGAGGTGCCGGACATGACCCCGACGACGGTGGCGGGCGGGAGGTCGGGCTTGTCATAGCGAGGGCTCACGCGCCGCCCTCCGCGAACGCCTCGGCGACCGCGGCGTGGACCGCGCGCCGCAGGCGCATCACACCTTCAGCCGAGCCGCGCCTCGGGTGCACGCGGTTCGTCAGGAGCACGACGACGCAGCCGCGGCCGGGGTCGATCACGACGCTCGTGCCCGTGAAGCCGGTGTGGCCGTAGGCGCTCTCAGAGGGGCCGGGGCCGAAAGGCCAGTCGGCTTCCGCGCAACGCCACAGGATGCCGCGGCGCGGGCCCTCGCCGCCGGAGCGGTCGCGGACCGCCGCGCGCAGCAGGTCGGCCTGCGCGAACGGCGCCTCGAGGCGCAACCACGCTTGGGCGTAGCGCGTGAGGTCGGCGGCGGTAGCGAAGAGGCCGGCGTGCCCAGACACGCCGCCGAGGGCGTCGGCGTTCTCGTCGTGGACCCGTCCGACGAGGAGACCGCGCAGGCCGTCGTCCTCCGTGGCGGCGACGTCGAGCGGCGCGGCGCCGGTCAGCGGCCCGTAGCCCGCCCCCGTCATGCCGAGCGGCCCGAAGACGATCTCCTGGGCGTACTCGTCGATGCGCTTGCCCGTCACGCGCTCGACGATGGCCGTGAGGACGATGACGCCGATGTCCGAGTAGAGGTGCGCGCCGGCCGGCTCCGTGAGGCTGGACTGCAGCGCGTTGGCCATGGCGACCCGCCGGTCGTCCGTGAGCGCGAAGAGGGGTCGCCACGCCGGCAGGCCGGAGCGGTGGAGCGCCAGGTCCTCCACGGTCACGCTGCCAAGCGAGGGCTCCTGCATCCAGCCGGCGTTGCTGAAGAAGCGGTCGACGCGGTCGCCCAGCGCTACCTCGTCGGCCTGCACGAGGCTCAGGAGGCTCGGCAGGCACGCGGTCACCTTCGTGACGGAGGCGAGGTCGTAGCGCGTGCTCGCGCCGACGGCCGCGCCGCCGTACGCGGCGGCGCCGCGCGCGACGAACGCGCCGTGGCCCTCGGGGCCCGCCACCTGCAGGACGGCGCCGGGCGTGACGCGCTCGGTGACGGCCCGCTCGAGGAGCGGGGCGCAGGCGGCGACGGCGCGCTCGGCCGCTGCGGTCGCGGCCGTGCCCGCGGTGGCGGACGCGGCTGCCCCGGGCGGCTCTGTCGGGTTTCGCTGCATGAGGAAGAGTAGCACCTGGCCACAGACTGGTCTAGCAATGGTACGGTAGTGGGCGTAGACGCTCATCCCCACCGCCGCAACGCGCGGCCCTGACCGGTTCGGCGACGACGCACGCCCGAGCCGGCGCAGGCTCACCGAAGCGTGATGGCGACGCGACACGGAAGGAAGGGAACATGCGCGCAGCAAGACTCCTCCTCATCGCCGCCGTGGCCTTCGTCGGCACGGCCTTCGCCCAGCAGGGAAGGCTCGAGGTCGCCATCGACACGGCGCCGGTCGGGCTCGACCCGCACATCGTCACGGCCTTCTCCTCGTTCGCCGTCATCGGCCAGATCTACGACGGCCTCCTCGAGGTCGACTCCGGCCTGGAGCTCGAGCCGGCCCTCGCCACGTCCTGGACCGTGTCCGACGACGGGCTCACGTACGTCTTCCAGCTCCGCGACGGCGTCAAGTTCCACAACGGCCGCCCGTTCTCGGCGGACGACGTCGTGTACTCGTTCGAGCGCATCATGAACCCGGAGACGGGTTCGCCCCAGGCGAGCCGCTTCAACGAGGTCGCCTCCGCCGTCGCCACGGGCCCGCTCGAGGTGACGTTCACGCTCAACGTGCCCTTCGCGCCGTTCCTCTCGAACCTCACGAACCTGACGGTCGTGCCCCGCGAGGTCGTCGAGGCCAACGGCGGCAGCCTGCAGCAGGTGGCCGTCGGCACCGGTCCGTTCATGCTCAAGGAGATCGTCCCCGACACGTATGTGCTGCTCGCGGCGAACCCTGACTACTACCGCCCCGGCCAGCCCAAGGTCGCCGAGGTCCGCTACAACATCGTCCCCGAGGCCTCGACGCGCGCCGCCGGCATCCGGACCGGCACGTACCACATCATCCCGGACGTCGACCCGGCGACGGCCGAGACGCTCAAGAACGTCCACGGCGTCACCCTCATGGGCGTCCAGGACCTCTCCTACACGCTCCTCGGCCTGAACGTCAGCCGCGCGCCGTTCAACGACCCGCGCGTGCGCGAAGCCATCAACTACGCCATCGACCGCGCCGAGCTCATCGACGCCGTGTACTTCGGCAACGCCGTCGAGGGCGGGCCCCTCAGCCCCGGCCTGGCCGCGTGGGCGACCGACACGTCCGACTTCGCCTGCTACGCCAGCAACCCGGACAAGGCGCGCGAGCTGCTCGCCGAGGCCGGTTACCCCGACGGCTTCCACGCCGGTCTCCTCACGTTCGGCACCATCCAGGTCGTCAGCGACGCCGCTCAGGTCCTGCAGGCGCAGCTGGCGCGGGTCGGCATCGTCCTCGACGTCAACGTGGCCGAGTTCGGCGCGTTCGTGCAGGCGTGGCGCAACTCCGACTTCGACACCTTCGTGAGCCTCAACGGCGGCTCGACCGACCCGGACGGCTACCTCCACCGCACCTTCGTGACGGGCGGCTCGACGAACGTCTTCAAGTTCTCCGACCCGGCCGTCGACCAGCTCCTGCAGCTCGGGCGCACCACGACGGCCTTCGGCGAGCGCGTCAACATCTACGACCACCTGCAGAAGCGCCTCGCGTGCACCGGCCCCATCAGCCACCTCGCTTACGGCACGCTCTTCAGCGCGGTGACGGACGCCGTGACCGGCTTCCAGCAGCTCCCCACCCGTGGCCTGCGCTACCTGCGGGAAGTGGAGCTCCGCTGAGGGCCTGACGCTTGTTCCAGTACACGGTCAGGCGCCTGCTCGACCTAGTGTTCGTGCTCATCGGGGTATCGATCCTCGTCTTCCTGATGGTGAGGTTCATCCCCGGCGACGCGGTCGCCATCATGCTGGGCGCCAACACCGACATAACGCCTGAGCGCGTCGACGCGCTCAGGCGCCAGATCGGCCTCGACCTGCCCGTCTACGAGCAGTACTGGAACTGGTTGACCGGCGCCCTCAGGGGCGACCTCGGCACGTCCATCTGGACGGGCACGCCCGTCGGCCAGGAGATCCTCGCGCGGCTGCCGGCCACGTTCGAGATCACGCTCCTCGCCCTCGTCCTCGCCTTACTCCTGTCGTTCCCGCTCGGCGTGCTCGCCGCGCGGGCGCGCGGGACGGGCGGGGACGTGGTCGTCAGGGTCATCGCCATCGTCGGCCTCACGCTGCCGTCGTTCTGGGTAGGCGTGCTCCTCCTCTACTTCTTCTCCATCTACCTCCCCCGGTGGCCGGCCATCGGCTACGTGCCGTTCGGCGAGGACCCGCTCGGCAACCTGGCGCGCGTGGCGCTGCCGACGGTGGCCGTGAGCCTCCCCATGGTGGCCGGCCTCACGCGCATCCTGCGCTCCAGCCTCCTGGAGGTCCTCTCGAGCGACTACGTGCGCACGGCGCGCGCCAAGGGCGTGAGCGAGCGCGTCATGCTCTACAAGCACGCGCTGCGCAACGCCATGATCCCGATGATCACCGTCATCGGCGTGCAGCTCGGCTACCTGCTCTCCGGGGTCGTGGTCATCGAGCAGGTCTTCGCCATCCCGGGCGTCGGGCGCCTCATGGTCGGCGCCATCAACGAGCGCAACTACCCGCTCCTGCAGGGCGTCGTGCTCGTCGTGACCGGGGTGTTCGTGGTCGTCAACCTGCTCGTGGACCTGGCGTACGCGTGGATCGACCCGCGCGTGGAGTACTCGTGAACGCGAGGCGCTTCTTCGCGCGGCTATGGCGCAACCGGGTCGGCTTCATCGGCTTCGTCGTGGCCCTCGTCGTGGTGCTGGCGGCGGCCCTCGGTCCGCTGATCGCGCCGTACGACCCCCTCGCCCAGGCGATCCGCGAGCGGTTCCAGGGGCCGTCGGGAACGCACCTGCTCGGCACCGACAACTTCGGTCGCGACACGCTCTCGCGCATCCTCCACGGCTACCGCACGAGCGTCCTCGTCAGCCTCGGCGCGGTGTTCATCGCCACCATCGTCGGGGGCGGGCTCGGCCTCCTCGCCGCCTACTGGGGCGGCTGGCGCGACCGCCTCATCATGCGCTTCATGGACGTGCTCCTCGCCTTCCCCATCATCCTCCTGGCCATCGCGGTGCTGGCGGTCCTCGGTCCCGGGAGCTTCAACACGGGCCTGGCCATCGGCATCGTCTACACGCCCGTCTTCGCGCGGCTCGCGCGCGGACCGGCCCTGACGGTCCTGAGCTGGGACTACGTTGCCGCCGCTCGCGCCCTCGGCGGCGGGGCGCTACGCGTGCTCGGCAAACACGTGACGCCGAACGTGATGGCCCCCATCCTCGTGCAGGTGACGCTCTCGCTCTCCACGGCCATCCTCGTCGAGGCGTCGCTCAGCTTCCTCGGCCTCGGCACGCAGCCGCCCACGCCTTCGCTCGGGCTCATGCTCTCGGAGAGCCGCGGCACCATGCTCCTCTCCCCGTGGGTGTCGGTGTTCTCCGGTCTCGCCATCCTCCTCGCCTCGTTCGGGTTCAACCTCTTCGGCGACGGCCTGCGCGACCTGCTCGACCCCACCCTGCGCGACGCCTGAGACCGGCACCCGTGCCGGGCAGCCCGATCCGCGCCGCCTGCCGCCGTGCCCCACGCGCGCGGCCCAGTGGTGGGGTTGTCGTTGACGCCGCGCCCCTGCGCGCGGCCCTGTGGCCTCGTAGTCCGCTTGGCGACCGCGACCTAAGCGCTCCCTCAAGCAGCCTGGGCCGTCCCTCACACCCTCCCGACCGACCTGCCCTTACACTCGTGTCATGACCACGACTACCCGACGCAACGCCGCGCTGGTCGCTTCCCTCCTGCTCGCTACCCTGCTGGCGACGGCCTCGGCGCAGGTGGATGCCCGCGCCCGCGCCCTCCTCGAGGGCCTCCAACCCGTGACCACCGAGGAGATCCGCAACGTCGACCAGACGGTCGTGAACACCGTTTACATGGACGGCGAGGAGATGGCGACGAACGCCCGCATCGTCATCGACTTCGAGGGGAGGCGCCTGGTCATGCTGACCGAGGTCATGCCCGGGATGTCGACGAGCATCGTCCTCAAGGACGGTCAGGTCACGATGAGCATGCCCGGCATGCCGATGACCCTGCCCGTGCCCCCGGAGACGGCCACGGAGCTCGAGAAGATGTTCGATCAGAACGAGCCCATCCTCCTCGAGGAAGGCGACATCGCCACGTACGACGGCGAGGTCGACTACGGAGGCATCGTCTCGGGAGAGCAGGTCACCTACACGTTCCACGACGAGAGCGGCGAACCGACCACCCTCCGCTACGTCTTCAAGGACGGCAAGATCGTCGGCCTCCACATGGACATCGACTCGGCCGGGGAGTACCTCGTCGCCTACGACACGGCGGTGGACGCCCAGGCGCTGATGGGCTACGACTCGACGACCTACATGCTGGACGGCGACACGTGGAACATGGTCAGCCACTCGCATATCGAGGCGGTCGCCTACAACGTCGTGCTGGACGAGAGCCTGTTCGAGTAGGCGGAGGCTCGTCCACCAGCTCCCATCGGCGAATCAGGGTTCAGCGGCCTGGCCTGAGTGACCACTCCTACGCGAGCAGCACGTCGACGCTCGTTTCGGTGGTGACCACGGCATCTGCACGCATCACGAGCAACGTCCGTTTGGCGCGTGGATGCTGCTCTCCGGCACGCTACAGTGCCGCCATGCCCACCTTCGAGGACCTCGACGGGCTCGCGCGCGCCATGCCGGAGGCGGATGCCCGCCTGTCCACGACGGGCCGGCCCGATTACAGCGTCAAGGGCAAGAGCTTCCTGCTCCTGAGGCCGCCCCGCAAGGACGCCATCGACCCCGACACGGGCGAGCCGATGGACGACGTGCTCGTGTTCAGGACCCAGGGGCAGGCGGGCAAGAGCCGGTGGCTGGACGACCCAACCCTCCCGCTCTTCACCACGCCCCATTTCGACGGTTGGCCAGCCGTACTCATGCGCGTGCGGCACCTGGACGCGGCCGATGCCGCCTCGCTGCGGGAGCTGGTCACCCACGCATGGGCCGCGCAGGCGCCGAAGGCGCTCGTCAAGGCCTACCTAGCGCGACGCGACGCCGTAGACCCGCACTCGCAGCGGGAGAGCTGACGGCCTAAGGCGAGGCGAGAGTAGGAACCCCCGAGAGAACCCGGGGCGCGCGGACCGGCTACAACCTCCGCATCACGCGCCCGGACTGCAGCCCCCACACCTTCCCGCCGCCGTCGCGCAGCACGCGCGCGGCCGCCTTCCTGGCCGGGTAGACGAGCGCCACCTCGTCCGGGCCGACCACGAACGCGGGCACGTCGAGGGGCGGCCAGCCGACCTCGGCGCGCAGCTCCCCCGCCTCCGACAGGTAGAGGCGCGTCCGTCCGTACGGCTCGCCCGAGAGGTAGTCGCCTATGACCGACCCGGGCTCGCCGGCCGCTGTCGCGCCTGGCGAGTCGGCGTAAGGCGCGGGGTCGTAGGGCGCCGGGTCGTAGGCCACCGTGTCGAGCGGCAGCCCGGCGCATGCGTTCACCACGCTCACGAGGAGCTGCTCCGCCGGCACGCCCTCGAGGTTCGACAGGATCACGATCCCGATGCCGAGCTGCGGCGAGTAGCCGATGGCGCTTGAGACGCCCTTGAGGCTACCGCCGTGGCTGATGATCGTGAGACCGTGGTAGTCGTCGCGGCGGGCAAGGCCCAGGCCGTAGCTAGCTCCAGGACCACTGACGATGCGGGGCTCGACCAGCTCGCGAGCGCCGCCCGCCATGAGGTGGCGCACGTAAGCCCGTAGGTCCACGAGCGTGCTCTTGAGCATGCCGCCCCCCTGCATGACTCCCGTCGTCTGCCAGGCCGGCGAGCGCACGACCGCTCCACGGGCGTCGCGCGCGTAGACCGTGGCGTGGTCCGGGTCGGCCAGCACGCCCTCGAGGTCGAACCGTGAGCGGCGCATGCCCAGCGGCGCCAGGACCTCGCGCTCGACCGCCCGCGCGTACGGCTCGCCTGCCACCCGCTCGATGACGCCGCCGACCAAGCAGAAGGCGTCGTTGCTGTACGAGTAGAGCTCGCCCGGCGCGGCCAGGGGCATGGCGTGCGCGTCCAGCCATGCGCTCAGGCCCGCGAACGAGGCGACCCGTGAGGCCAAGGTGGCGATGCGACGCTCCGCGTCGTCATCTGGGATGGCGGCGGCCGAAGCGTCGACGTCCGCCAGCGACCTGGCGGGGGTTCCGGACATGCCCGTGACGCCCGGCGCGAGCGTGAGCTTGGCCTCGGCCAGCGTGGGCGCGGCGGAGACCGGATCGCCCGCCTGGCTGGCGTGGCGCAGCCACGTCATCGTCGGCGTGGGCGGCAGGCCGCTCGCATGACTAAGGAAGTGGTGGAGGCGCGCCGGCGGGCCGTCCGACCAGAGGCGCGCGAACGGCAGGTAACGCCCCACCTCGTCCTCGAGGCTCAGCAGGCCCCGCTCCCGCAACCCCAGCGCGGTGAGCGCCGTGAACGACTTGGTGATGGAGGCGACCCCGAAGACGGTCTCGGGCGTGACCGGCAGAGCAGCCTCGCGGTCGCGGTGACCGAAGCCCCGCTCGAGGATCACATCGGTGGCGGTGAAGACGCTGATGCCGAGGCCGGGGCTCCCGGCCTCGGAGCGAGCTGAATCGGCGACTTCTGCCAGCGTAGCGGCAAGGCCGGTGGGGAAGGCGGGCATGCCGCCGATTACACCATCGCCGGCCCCGCCTTGCCCACGTCAGCGGGCCTGTGCCGGGCCCCGCCGAGGCCGCGTCCAGCGGCACGCCGGCTGCGCCGGTCGACCGCCGAACGCCGCGGAGCGTGCGGTACACGTGAGACAGGACGCATCGCGGGGCGGGTCGAGGGTGTCACAATGGAGCACCGCGCCCGGTCGCCGTCGGGTACGCGCCCAACGCCAACCATGACCATAGCCGCCACCTACCTACCCGTACTGGCCCTGTTGCCTTTCGTGGTCGGTATGGTGGTCGCGCTCCTACCCCGCCACGCGCGCAACACCGCGGCCGGTCTGGCAGGTGGGACGGCGCTGGTCGGCGTGCTCCTCACCGCGCTGGCGTACGGCGGGGTGACGGAAGGCGCCGTCTTGCGCCAGACGTGGAGTTGGCTTCCCGACATCGGGCTCGAGCTCACGTGGCGGCTTGACGGCCTGAGTTGGCTGTTCGCCCTCCTCGTTACGGGCATCGGCGCCCTCGTCGTGCTCTACGCGCGCTACTACATGGCCGCGGAAGACCCGGTACCGCGGTTCTTCTCTTACCTGCTCTCGTTCATGGGCTCCATGCTCGGGCTCGTGTTGTCTGGCAACCTCATCCAGCTCCTGTTCTTCTGGGAGCTGACCAGCCTCCTCTCGTTCCTCCTCATCGGCTACTGGCACCACAACGAGAACGCGCGCGACGGCGCCCGCATGGCGCTCACCGTCACCGGGCTCGGCGGCTTCCTGCTACTGGTCGGGGTGCTGCTCGTCGGCCATGTCGTCGGCAGCTTCGACATCGACACGGTCATCACCAACCGCGAGGCGCTCATGGCCAGCCCGCTCGTCACGCCGGCCATCATCTGCCTACTCATAGGCGCTTTCGCGAAGAGCGCCCAGTTCCCCCTGCACTTCTGGCTACCGCACGCCATGGCCGCGCCGACGCCCGTGTCGGCCTACCTGCACTCGGCCACCATGGTCAAGGCCGGCATCTACCTGATGATGCGCCTATGGCCCGTGATGGCCGGCAACGACACCTGGTACTACGTCGTCAGCGTCGCGGGTCTGGTGACCTTCCTGCTCGGCGGCATCGCTGCCGCCTTCCAGTACGACCTCAAGGGCATCCTGGCCTATTCGACGATCAGCCACCTCGGGCTCATCACCCTACTGCTAGGCCTATCGACGCCGGCCGCGGCCGTGGCAGCCATCTTCCATACCCTCAACCACGCCACCTTCAAGGCGTCGCTCTTCATGGCCGCGGGCGTCATCGACCACGAGACGGGCACCCGCGACATAAGACGGTTGAGCGGTCTCCTCAGACACATGCCGTACACGGGCACGCTGGCCATAGTCGCCGCCGGCGCGATGGCCGGCGTGCCGCTGCTCAACGGCTTCATCTCCAAGGAGATGTTCCTCACCGAGACCCTGGCGTTCCATACGGGCTCGTTACTGGACCGGCTCCTGCCGCTCATAGCCACCCTGGGGAGCGCCTTCAGCGTCCTCTACTCCGTGCGGTTCATCCACCAGGTCTTCTTCGGGCCGGAAGCCACGGACCTCCCCCGCAAGCCGCACGAGCCCGTCAGCTGGATGCGCCTGCCCATCGAGCTCCTCGTCCTGATCTGCCTGGTCGTCGGCATCATCCCGAACCTGTCGGTCGGCCCGCTCCTGCGTTCGGCGGTCGTCGCCGTGCTCGGCCCGGAGGCGCCCCGCTTCCACCTCGAGTTGTGGCACGGGTTCACCCCGGCGTTCATGCTCAGCCTCGTCGCCATGGCGCTCGGCGCCGGCCTCTACTTCGCCCTCTACCGCCGCCTGGCCAACCGGGAGGCCCGCGACCGCCCCTGGGCGGGCCGCGTGCGCGCGCGCCGCATCTTCGACGGGGCCATGACCGGCCTGTTCGCCGGTGCCGGCTTCATCACGCGCCTGGCCGGCACCGTGAGGCTCCAGCCGCAGCTCTTCCTCATCGTCCTCGCCGCGGTCGTGGCGGGGGCGGCCCCCTTCGCCTACCACGCCGTGACCCAGGCCGGCGCCGGCCTCACGCTCGGGACTCGGCCCCTCACCCCCGTCTCGCTGCCGTTCATCGTCGTGTGGGCGTTCGGCATCGCCAGCGCCGCCGGCGCCACCATCCTCGCCAAGTTCCACCGGCTCGCCGCCCTCATCCTCACGGGCGGGGCGGGGCTGGCCGTGTGCCTGACCTTCGTCTGGCTCTCGGCGCCCGACTTGGCCGTCACACAACTCCTGGTCGAGATCGTGACGACCGTGCTCCTCCTGCTCGGCCTACGCTGGCTCCCCGCCCGCGTGGCCACCAAGGAGGACCTCGAGCGGTCAAGGGCCGTGGTCGTCGCGCGTCGGGGGCGCGACCTCGTGCTGGCGCTGATCGCCGGCGGCGGCATGGCGACCCTCGCCCTGGCGGCCATGACGCGCCCGAGGGTCAGCGGCATCGCCGAGTTCTTCAATGCCAACGCGCTGGAGGGCGGGGGTGGCCGCAACGTCGTCAACGTCATCCTCGTCGACTTCCGCGGTTTCGACACCATGGGCGAGATCACGGTGCTCGCCATCGTGGCCCTCACCGTGTTCGCGCTGCTGAGGCGCTTCCGGCCCGCCCGCGAGGTCGTCGGCAGCACTCGTCAGCAGCGGCGCCAGGACGCCTACGACGAGGCGCGATCGGACAGGGAGGTAGGCGACACCGCGCGCGACTACCTGTTCGTGCCCCGAATCGTCATGCACCTGCTCTTCCCCGTGATCACGCTCTTCGCCATCCATCTCTTCCTGCGCGGGCACAACGAGCCGGGCGGTGGCTTCGCCGCCGGGGTGGCGATGGCCACCGCGTTCATCATCCAGTACATGGCGCGCGGCACTCGTTGGGTCGAGGAACGCCTGCGCGTCCTTCCGCTCATCTGGATCGGGACCGGTCTCCTGGTGGCGGCGTTCACGGGGATAGGCGCCTGGTTCTTCGGACGGCCCTTCCTCACGTCCGCCCACGACCACTTGCACGTTCCGCTCATAGGTGAGGTGAGCCTCGCGTCCGCTAGCCTCTTCGACCTGGGCGTGTTCGCCCTCGTCATCGGCGCGACCGTCCTCATGCTCATAGCCCTCGCGCACCAATCCATCCGCAGCGCCCGCACCGGCCTCTCCGCCCAGGACCTCGAAGGGGCGACGAGCGCGCCCGGCCCCGCCGCGGCCGAACCCGCCGTCAAGCTCGGCGAGGCGGGAGGCGACTGATGGAGATCGTCGTCGCCATCGGCATCGGCGTCCTCGCGACGACCGGCGTCTACCTGATCCTCAGGCCACGCACCTTCCAGGTGATCATCGGCCTGTCGCTCCTGACTTACGCCGTCAACCTCTTCATCCTCGCCATGGGCAGGCTCGTGGTCGACGGAGCGCCCCTCCTGACGGAAGGCGCCGACCCGAGCACTTTCGCCGACCCCGTTCCGCAGTCGCTCGTGCTCACGTCCATCGTCATCAGCTTCTCCATGACCGCCCTCTTCTTGGTGGTGCTCCTGGCAGCCCGTGGCATCACGGGCACCGACCACGTCGACGGCGACGGGATGAGCGCATGACGGGGCTGCTGGAGGTACTCGACCGGCACGTGAGCATCGTGCCGATCCTGCTGCCGCTGGTCGCCAGCGCGGCCATGCTCCTGCTGCACGAACGGAGACGGCGCGCCAAGGCCATCGTGAGTTCGCTCACGCTCGCGGCCATGCTCGCCGCGACCTTACGGCTCCTCGCCGTGGTCGCCGACGCGAGCACGCCCGAGATCGTCGTCTACCGACTCGCGAACTGGAGTGCGCCGTACGGGATCGTGCTCGTCGCCGACAGGCTCTCCGTGCTCATGGTCCTGGTGACCGTGCTCCTCGGGGCCGCCGGCATGACCTACGCGCTCGCACGCTGGGCGACGCTCGGGCCCAGGTTCCATAGCCTCTACCTGCTGCTGCTCATGGGCCTCTGCGGAGCCTTCCTGACGGGCGACCTCTTCAACCTCTACGTGTTCTTCGAGGTGCTCCTCGCCGCCTCATACGGCTTGGCCCTGCACGGTTCCGGCAAGCGGCGCGTGAAGGCCGGCCTCCACTACGTCGCCATCAACCTGGCCGCCTCGGTCGTCTTCCTCGTCGGCGTCAGCCTCGTCTACGCCGTGACGGGCACCCTGAACATGGCCGACCTGGCCGACAAGGTCGGGCAGCTCGGCCCGGACAACCTCGTGCTCTTGAAGGCCGGGCTCTCCATCCTCGGCGTGGCCTTCCTCGTGAAGTCGGGCGCCTGGCCGCTGTCTTTCTGGCTCCCGACCACCTACTCCGCAGCCGC
Source organism: Trueperaceae bacterium (assembly GCA_023954415.1). Classification (NCBI taxonomy): domain Bacteria; kingdom Thermotogati; phylum Deinococcota; class Deinococci; order Trueperales; family Trueperaceae; species Trueperaceae bacterium. The sequence continues at coordinate 144,241 of JAMLIB010000007.1, read as the reverse complement.
AGCGCCCGTCGCCGCCATCTTCGCCGTGATGACGAAGGTCGGCGTCTACGTGATCCTGCGGCTGGTGGCGCTCCTGTGGCCCGGCGGGGAGGCCCTCGCCCTGTTCGGCAGCTCGTGGCTGCTCTACCTCGGCCTCGCCACGGTCCTGTTCGGTACGTTCGGCGTGCTGGCCAGCGCGGAGCTGCCACGCATGGCCGGCTACCTCACCATGATCTCGTCAGGAACCGTGCTCGCCGTCGTCGCGAGCGGCGACCCCGTCGTGCTGTCAAGCGCCCTGTACTACCTGATCGGCTCGACCATCGGGATCGGCGTCATCTTCCTCCTCTGCGAGCTCGTGAACCGCCGCGACGGCGAGGTGGCCCAGGCCGTCGGCCCCGTCTTCCATGACGACTTCGAGACGCAGCTGCGCAACGAGTTCGAAGGCGTCGAGTTGGGCGTCACGCTGCCGCTCGCCACCACGCTGCTCGCCGCCGCCTTCTTCTTCGTGGCGTTGCAGCTGGTCGGGCTGCCGCCGCTCTCGGGGTTCATCGCCAAGTTCGGCATGCTGGCGGCCGTCGTCGAGGCGGGGTCGGGCGGCTACGCGCACGCGCCGGCCTCCGCGGCCTGGTGGGTCGTCGGCGTCATAGTCTTCTCGGGCTTCTGCGTTCTGGTGGCGCTCATGCGCAAGGGCGTCAGCGTGTTCTGGGCGGAGCCGGCCGGGACCACGCGGGTGGTCAGGCCGCTAGAGGCCGTCCCGGTCGCTTTCCTGATCGCCCTGCTCGTCGCGCTGACCGTGCTGGCCCAGCCGGCGCTGCGCTACACTGCCGCCGCCAGCGCAGGGCTCGAGGCGCGCTCAAGCTACCTGAGCAGCGTCCTGCAAGCACCCGCGGGGGAGGAGCCGTGAGGCGCATCGTCCCCCACCCCCTCCTCGCAGCCCTCCTTGCGGCCATGTGGCTCCTGCTCCAAGAGTCGCTCGCCCCGGCCGACATAGCTCTCGGGGTGGTGCTCGGGCTCGTGCTCTCGCGCGTGATGGTGGCGCTGGAGCAGGAGGCGCCCAGCATCAGGCGCCCCCTGGTGGCCCTCGGCCTGTTCCTGGTCGTGTCCTACGACGTGGTGCGCTCCAACTTCGCCGTCGTCGCCATCCTGGCGGACCGGCGCCGCAAGGCTCACTCCGGCTTCGTGAACGTGCCTCTGACCATCAAGAGCCCTTACGCGCTCGCCGCACTGGCGACGATCATCACCGCCACGCCGGGCACTTTCTGGGCTGCCTACGATTCCCGCACGAACGTCGTGACGATCCACGTGCTCGACCTCGTAGACCCCGACTACTGGGTGAGCGCGGTAACGCAACGTTACGAGCGGCGCCTCCGGGCGGTGTTCGAATGACGGCGGAGGCCATCCTCCACTGGGGCCTGCTGGCGGCCCACGGAATGCTGGCCATCGGCCTCGTCTTCGCCGCCGCGCGCCTCATCCGGGGCCCGCGGGCGCAGGACCGCGTCCTGGCGTTCGACGCCGTCTACCTCAACGCCGCGCTGCAGATAGTCATGTTCGGCATGCGCGCCGGCCAGAGCGGCTACCTGGAGGCGGCACTCGTCATGACGCTCCTAGGCTTCGCCGGCAGCTCCGCTCTCGCGAAGTTCCTCATGCGCGGGGAGGTCATCGAGTGACCCCCTTCGTCGCCGCCGTCGTAGTCCTTCTCGCGCTCTTCGGCGCGGCGCTCGCGGCCGTCGGCTCGTACGGGCTGCTGCGGCTGCGCTCCTTCTACGAGCGCGCCCATCCGGCGACGCTGGCGGCCACCCTCGGCGCCACGTCCATCCTCCTGGCCGCGCTCCTCTTCTACTCCACGTCCGCCGGCAGACTCCTCCCCAAGGCGCTGCTCCTGATCGTGTTCATCCCCCTCGTGAACCCTGTCACGACCATGCTCCTGGCGCGCGCGGCGCTCTCCCGCGACAGGGCGAAGCGGCGCCTCACGCCCGTAGTGACCGGGAGCGCCGACGAGGACTGGCTGCGGGAGGCCGACGAACTCGTGCGTGCGCAGGCCGAGGCGGCGAAGCAGCCGGCCGTACGAGAGGACGACGGTGGCGCGTGAAGCGGGGCAGGACCGGCCTGGGCAGCTGGCAACTCCTGGGCCTCGGCGTAGGCGCGGCTAGTCTGGCCATCACCTGGGGCCTCTACAACAACTTCATGCCGCTGCTTCTGCGGGACTACGTGCGTTCGAGCGGCATGCGCGGCGCGATCATGGGCCTCGACAACGTGATGGCCATGATCCTCCTCCCGCTACTCGGCACCTGGTCCGACAGGATCGACGGCCCGCTCGGCAAGCGTCTGCCCTTCCTGATCGTGAGCATGCCGCTTGCCGCCGTCCTGTTCGCGCTCCTACCCTTCGCGAAGGCCGCCTTCTGGACGCTCCTGGCGGTCGACGTCGCGTTCCTCCTCACCATGACCGCCTTCCGCGCGCCGCTCGCGGCGCTCATGCCCGACCACGTCCCGCCCAGCGGCAGACCCCACGCCAACGCGGTCCTCACCATGTTGGGGGCCGTCGGGGGCGCCATCGGCCTCCTCTTCGTCGCCCCCATGGCGGACGTGGCGCCCTGGTTCCCGTTCGCTGTAGCCGGCGCCGTCATCCTCGCGGCGCTGTTCGCCGTGCGGGCGGCCACGGAGCCGCATCCGCCCTACGTCAGCGCCGGCGTCATCCAGGAAGACGCGCCCCTGCTCGGTGGCCTGGTCCGCGACGCCGCCACGGTCTTGCGCGCTAGGGAGGGCGGGATCCTCCTGGTGCTGGTGGCCGTCTTCTTCGCCTTCTTCGGCTATTCGGCGCTGGAAGCGCAGTTCAGCACGTTCGCCACGGAGGAGTTCGGTCTGAGCGGCGGCAGCTCGGGCATGATCATGGGGGTGACCATCGCCGGCTTCGTGGTGATGGCGCTGCCGGCCGCCCGACTCGCGCACCGCCTCGGCGAGCTGAACACCATGCGTCTCGGCGCCTCGCTCCTCGCCCTCTGGCTGCTCGTGGCCACGCTGACCGCCGACCCCGCCACCCTCTCCATCTGGCTCGGACTGGGCGGCGCGTCGTGGGCGTTCGTACTCGTGCCCGCCTACCCTCTGGTCGTCAACCAGGGCGGCGAGGACCGCGTGGGCTTCTACACCGGCATCTACTACCTGTTCGGCTCGGCGGCCGCCATCCTGGCCCCCAGCTCGGTCGGCGCCGCCATGGACCTGTTGGGGAACAGCGTGCTCCTGCCGGCCGTCGGCGTCAGCATGGTCATCACGGCGGTGACGCTCACGCTGGCCATGCGCTCGCGATCGGCCCGAGCGTAAGGCCGGCCGGCCCAACGCCAGACCGCTGCCGGCGCCCCAGCTTCCCGAACTCCCCGGCGATCCGGCTGGAAGGCGGGCGCTAGGCGCGCGCCGTGAGCGGCACGGGCAGCTTCCCGGTGACCGGGCGGCCGAGCAGGGCGTCCACCACCGCTTGCGGCGCGCTCCCCCGGTAACCGAAGGCTAGCAGCGCCGGCCCAGGCACCACCGCGGCGGAGTACGGGTTCCAGAGGGCGACGTGGACGAACGGCACGCCGGCGTACCTGGCCCACTCGGCAGCGCGCAGGGCGGAGGCGACCTCGCCGTCAGCCACGCGCGTGCGGCTAGTCGAGACGTAGACGACCGCGTCCGGCAAGGGGTTCATGCCGCCCAGGCCGGGGGTCACGTCGGCCGTCTCGCCCCACGTCAGGTGGATGCGCTCGACGTAGACGCCCCGCCGTTCCAGCTCGCTCACGAGCCCGTCGGCCGGCCGCGCGCTGAGCTGGCTGGCGGCGTTGGCCCGCACGGCCGTGGTGGCTATCAGCGCGATCCGGTCGCCCGGCGCCAGCCTCGGGAGCTCACCGACCGCCACGAGCCCGCGCCGCGTGGCCTCGGCCATCGTGGCGTAGTCGGCCAGCTCGCCCGCGGTCTCGCCGCCTGTCCCGTAAGACCGGCCCGCGGGGCGTGCGGGGAAGCGCCGCGCGAAGCTCGCGATCCGCCCGAGAGTCGTGGCGTACTCCCCCGCGTCGAGCTCCCCGGCCGCCACGGCCCCCTCGATGGCGCCGAGCGCACGGCGCTGCACGGCCAAGGGACCCAGCGTGAGGGGCAGGTCGGCGCCGGCCCGCAGGGCCATGACGGCCGCGGTGCCGGGATCGAAGCGCTCAGACACCGCCTTCATGTCGAGCGCGTCCGTGATCGCCAGCCCCCCGTAGCCGAGCTCTGTGCGCAGCAGGTCGTGCAGCGCCCGACGCGAGAGCGTGGCCGGGAGGTCGGCCTCGAGGGCGGGGAGCACGATGTGCGCGCTCATCACGGCGGCCGCTCCGGCCCCGAACCCAGCCTGGAACGGCGGCAGCTCGGTGCGCCTGAGGTCGTCGAGCGAGCGCTCGACCGTCGGGAGCGCCAGGTGGGAGTCGAGGCTCGTGTCGCCGTGGCCGGGGAAGTGTTTGAGGGTGGCGCCGACGCCGGCCGACTGGAGCCCGCGCACGAACGCGGCGACGTGCCGCCCCACGAGGGTCGGGTCCGCCCCGAACGAGCGGTCGCCTATGACCGGGTTGAGCGGGTTGGAGTTGACGTCCGCCACCGGGGCGAAGTCGAGGTTGATGCCGATGCCGGCGAGGGCGCGGCCCGTCGCGGAGGCCACCGCCTCCGTTAGCGCCACGTCGTCCGCGGCGCCAAGGGCCATGGCCGGGGGCGGGAACGGCACGTCCAGCACCCGCAGGACGCCGCCGCCTTCCTGGTCGATGGCGACGATGAGGTCGTCACCGGCCAGCGAGCGCGCCTCTGCGAGGTAGTCGGCGAGCTGGTAGCGGTCCTGGACGTTGCGCCCGAAGAGGCAGACGCCGGCCAGCCGGCGCTCGCTCAGCAGCTCGCGCTCGTCCGGGGTGATGGCGGTGCTCGAGAGGTCGCCCATCAGTGGCAGCACGCTCACGCTTCGGTCACCTCGACCTTCGTCCGCGGCGCTCCGCGGGTCAGTGGAGCTCGGGTCATCTGGACCTGACGTCCGCGGCGTCGCGCAGGGCGTCGCCGACGAAGTTGAAGGCCAGGACGGAGAGGACGATGAGCGCGCCTGGCGCTAGGAGCCACGGGTAGAGCCTGAGCGACTCGAAGTTCTGCGCGTCCTTGAGGAGGAGCCCCCACGAGGTCATGGGCTCCTTCACGCCCAGGCCGAGGAACGACAGGGCGCTCTCGCCCAGGATGTAGCCGGGCAGGGCGAGCGTGGCCGCGACGACGAGGTACGAGGTCAGGTTCGGCACGACGTGCTTGACGATGACGGTGAGGTCGCGCACGCCGAGCGCCTTGGCCGCCGTGACGAACTCCGTCTCCCGCACGGCCAGCACCTGACCGCGCACGACGCGCGCGAGGCCCGCCCAGCCGATGACGGCGAGCACCGCGACGATGCCGAGGTACACGGCCGTCGACGGCCACGTCGTGGGGATGACCGTGGCGAGGGCGAGGAGGATAGGGATGCGCGGGAAGCTGAGGAGCACCTCGATGAGGCGCTGCAGGACCTGATCGATCCAGCCGCCGTAGTAGCCGCTGACGCCCCCCACCAGGATGCCGATGCTGAACGAGATGAGGATGCCGATGAGGCCCACAGTGAGCGACACCTGCGAGCCCACCAGCATGCGCGAGAGGAGGTCGCGTCCGAAGCGGTCGGTGCCGAGCGGGTAGTAGTCGCCCCCGACGGCGCCGAACAGGTGCCTGTCCGTCTCGATGAGGCCGAGGAACCTGTACCGCTCGCCCTTGACGAAGAGACGCAGCGGCAGGGGCTGCTCCTTGTCGGCGACGAAGACGCGCCGGAAGGTGACGGGGTCGCGCTCCTGGGTCATGGCGTACGTGTGCGGCCAGGCGAGGTGACCCTCGAACCAGAGGCTCAAGGGCTGGGGCGGCTGGTAGACGGCGCGGTGCTGGGTCGTCACGTCGAAGGGCGCGATGAACTGGGCCAGGAGCGCCACGAGGTAGAGAAGCAGCAGGATGATGCCGCCGAGCACGCCCGTGCGCGAGCGCGTGAACCGGCGCCAGGCCAGGCGGAGCGGGCTGGGCCCGGCGTCGTCCTGCTTGCGCTGGGCGGCCGCGACGGTCGCGTCAGTCATAGCGGATCCTCGGGTCCACCCACGCGAGCGCGACGTCCGCGAGCAGGTTGCCGACCATGAGGAGCGCGCTCGCCAGGAGCAGGAGCGTCATGGCGACGTACTGGTCCTTGGCGAGGAGGGAGTCGTAGAGCAGCGGCCCGATGGTGGGGAGGTTGAGCACGATGCTGGCGATGATGGTGCCGTTGATGAGCTCGGGCAGGCTGAGGCCGAGCATGGAGACGAGCGGGTTGATGGCGGTGCGCACGGCGTGGCGGTTGACGACGCGCCGCTCGGAGAGCCCCTTGGCGCGGGCGGTGCGCACGTAGTCGGCGTTCAGCACGTCGAGCAGGTTGGCGCGCATCTGACGCATGACGGACGCCACGCCGGTCGTGCCGATGGCCAGGATCGGGATCCACATGTGGTTGAGGAAGTCGAGGAACTTCTCCCAGCTCCACGGCACGCCGATGTACTTGGGGCTGAAGAGGCCGCCGACCTGCGTGCCGCCCGTCTGCAGGACGAGCGCGATCAGGAGGAGGGCGATGAGGAAGTCCGGCACGGCTAGCCCGACGTAGCCGATGAAGCTCGAGACGGCGTCCGTGAAGCCGTTGCGCCTCAAGGCCGTGATTATGCCGAGGGGCACCGCGACGACCCACGAGAAGAGCATGGTTATGCCGGCGATGACCACCGTCCAGAAGAGCCGCTCGCCGATGACCGTGGAGACGGGGCGGTTGGCGAAGAAGCTGAAGCCGAAGTCGCCCTTGGTGACGATGCCGGTGATCCACCGGAGGTACTGCTGATAGAGGGGCTCGTCGAGGCCGAGCTGGACGTTGATGCGCGCCACGGCTTCCGGCCCCATGCGTGGGTCCTCGAGATAGCGGTCCGTGAAGGAGCCCGGGGCGGCCTGGATGACCACGAAGCAGACGACCGACACCAGGAGGATGGTCGGGATCATGATGGCGACGCGCCTGATCAGGTAGGCGAACACTGGATGCTCCCAGTCTAGATAGGTCGGGCCGACACTTGCGCGTGTCGGCCCGACCGATGGGCGAAACTAGGCGGTCACTTCACGTAGTAGAGCGGGACCGGGTTGTAGCCGGGGATGACCCCGAGGTTGTAGACGTAGTTGCCGACGCGGTCGTGGACGGCGGCGATGTTGGCCGGCTTGGCCACCATGATTACCGGCGCGTTCACCGCGTTGAGGCGCTGCCACTCCTTGTAGAGCGCGACGCGCGCGTCCTGGTCGACGAGCGTGGTGCCCTGGTCGAAGATGTCGTAGACGCGGCGTTCCCACGTGGCCATCGCGTCGAAGTTCGGGGCGCCGCCCGGCTCGGCCGGCTGCGTGGCGCGGTGCCAGTAGTACAGCGAGCCGCCCGGCTGCCAGATGGGCTTGCGGAGCTCCGGGTCGGGCTGGTTGCCGAGGGCGATGATGATCGCCTGGTAGTCGCCCGCGAGGCCCGTGCCGAGGAGCGCGGAGCCGGAGACGCCGACGAGGTTCGCCTTGACGCCGATCTTCGCGAAGTCGTTCTGGAAGATCGTGGCCATGTCGGTGAACGTGCCGGAGTCGACGTTGTAGGTGAGCGAGAACTCGAGGTCCTTGCCGCCAGGCACGTTGCGGACGCCGTTGCCGTCGGTGTCCGTGATGCCGAGGGCGTCGAGGGCGGCGCCGGCGGCCGCGAGGTCGAACGGCAGCATCAGCGACTTCGTGTCCTCGTAGAAGGTGCCGTCGGCCGGCGCGGTCGGCGTGCCGGGGATCTCGGCGAGGCCGTTGTAGACGTCATCGATGATGCGCTGGCGGTCGACGGCCTGCTCCATGGCGCGGCGGAAGGCCACGTCCGAGAACCAGGCGCCGAAGGTGGGGTCGTCGAAGTTGAAGGCCACGTGCGGCGGGGAGCCGAAGAGCGCGGGGCTCGTGATCACGCGGAAGTCGGCGCCGGCCACCTCGCGGCTCTTGAAGTCGGGGAACTGGGCGCCGGAGATGTTGAGCGTGTCGAGGTTGCCTGCGAGGAACTGGGCGGCCTGAGCTTCGTTGCCGCGGACGACGAGGTAGTCGAGCCGCTCGGCGTACGGCAGGGAGGTGCCGTTGGTGTCGACCTTCCAGTAGTCGGCGTTGCGCACCAGACCGACCTTCTGACCGGCCACGTAGGAGTCGTACTTGTAGGGGCCGGTGCCGACTACCTCGCTCAGGGGGGTGTCGGTCGACCACGCGTTGTTGATCTCGGCCTGGGAGGCGCCGCCCTCGACGGAGTACGCGAGCAGCTTGTGCTTCGGCATCATCGGGAAGCGCTGCTGGAGGAGGAAGGCGGCGGACGGAGCCGGCAGCGTGATGACGACCGTGTTGTCGTCCGGCGCGTCGAACGTAACGGCGCGCTGCTCGCCATCGACCGTGTAGATGAACTGCGCGGCGTCGCCCGCGCGCGCTTCGGGGTTGGTGATGATCTGCGTGTAGGTGAACACGACGTCTGCCGAGGTGAACGGCGTGCCGTCGTGCCACTTGACGCCCTCGCGCAGGTGGAAGGTGTACACCGTGCCGTCCGCGCTAACGTCCCAGCTGGCGGCCAGGGCCGGCTCGATGGCGTACGTCTCGAGGTTGAACTCCACTAGCGAGTCGAAGACGACGCCCGTGAGAGTCTGCGTGTTGTTGTCGATCTGGCCGTAGTACATGAACGTCGGGGGCGAGTCGGCCAAGCTGAGGGTCAGCGTTCCGCCGACCGTCCCCGGCTCCATGCCAAGACCCGGGTAGCTGACTACCTTGGGCTGGGCAAAGGCGGCGCCTCCCACGGCGATCACCGTGGCGATGGCAAGCGTCATCAGCGTCTTGCGCGGCATTCGTGCCTCCTTGTCTTCACGTGCTGCTCAGTAGTACGCCCACAGGATAGACCAGTTGGAGACCACCCGCAAGGGCGGCCGCGGCGACCACCGGGAGGGCGACCCTCCCTTAGGACCGTTGACCGACTGGTATAGCAGAGGTACATTCAATGTGCGTCCCACAACGACCTTCGCCGGCGCCGGGCGCCCCGGAAGGACTCGAACCGCGACCATGAGGCTCACCGACATCCAGATCGACAAGGCTCTGCCGACTCCAGCGTACCTGCAGTTGAAGGAGTCCCTCGGCCACGCGATGGACTCGGGCCTACTCACCCCGGGCAGCGCCCTGCCGTCAGAACGGGGCCTGGCCACCAGCCTCGGGCTCTCGCGGATGACCGTGCGGCGCGCGTTCGAGGAGCTCGAGGCCGACGGACGCGTCGAGCAGAGGCAGGGCTCCGGCACGTACGTGCGCGGCCAGCGCGTGGAGCAGATCATCGACAGCCTCACGGGCTTCACGGACGAGGCGAAACGCCTGGGCCTCCGCCCCGGGACGAAGCTCCTCAAGGCGGAGCGGGTCGGGGCCGACGAGGCCACCGCGGTGGCCCTCGGCGTCGAGCCAGGCACGACGGTGCTGAGGCTTACCAGGCTGCGCACGGCGAACGACGAGGCCCTCGCCCTGCAGGAGGCGCACCTGGCCACCCACCTGTCCGGGCTGTCGCTAGACGCCCTGCAGCTCCGCGGCTCGCTCTACCGCAGCCTCGAGGAGCAGTTCGGGGTCAAACCGGTACGGGCGCGCCAGACGATCGGGGCCCGCCTGCCGACGCGCGCGGAGAGCACCGCCCTCGGCATCGGCCGCGAGGTACCCGTCCTGGCGCTGGAGCGCACTACCTACGACGCGGAGGAGCGCCCGTTCGAGTACGTGCGCAGCGCCTACCGCGGCGACAGCTACCGTCTCGCCCTCGACCTGAGGGCCTCGTGACGGTCGCCGGCGGAGGACCGCGCGCCGACCGCGTAGCGCTCCGCACACTCACGCCCGATGAGGCGCTCCTCGTGCCCGAGGTCTGGCGCGCCGCCTGGGCACCCGGGGGCGCCGTTCAGGACGGCGGTCCGGCGGACGACCGCCCGGAGACCCCTCGGCTCGGGGCCACCCGCGCATGGGAGCCCGGCCCCTACCCACTCGAGGAGCGCGTCTGGCGCGAGCGCCTCGCCGCGCACCACGCCCCCGACCTACTCATCGGCGCCTTCGCCGGACCGGAGCTGGTCGGCGTGGCGTACGGGCGCCTGCCCACCGCGGCTTGGCTCCCGAGCGACGTCGGCTGGGTGTCGCTGTTGGCCGTCGCCGCCGCCTGGCAGGGCATGGGTGTCGGCACACGCCTGTTCACGGAGCTCGCCGGGCGCCTGCGCGCCGCGGGGGCGAAGCGGTTCAGGCTCGGCAGCGAGGCCAACCACCTCCTGCCCGGCCTGCCGCAGGAAGCCCCCGCCGCCGCGTGGCGCCTCGCCAGGCGCGCCGGCGCGCGCTTCACGGCCGCCGAGCACGACCTCCACCTCGACCTCGCGCCGCCGCTGCCGGCCGCTCCCTTACCCGCAGGCTGGCGCGTGCGGGACGACGACCCGGCTGGGGCGCTGGCCTTCGTCGCGCGAGCGTTCCCGGGCCGGTGGACGCACGAGGTCGAGGCCTACCTCGCCGCCGGCGCGACCGTCCTGACCCTCGTCGACGAGCACGCCGTCGGCGCGCCTGACGGCCGGGCCCAGACCCAGGGGTTCTGCGCCGTCTTCACGGGTGACGAGCGGCTCGTCGGGCCGCAGCTCTACTGGCGCCTGGCGCTGCCGTCCAGCGCGCGCGTCGGCGGCATGGGGCCCCTCGGGGTCGACGACTCGGCGCGCGGTGGCGGCCTCGGCCTCGCCATTGTCAGGGCGGGTGCCGAGTGGCTCAAGGAGCGCGGCTGCACGGACGCCGTCATCAACTGGACGACGCTGACGACGTTCTACGGCAAGCTCGGGGCGCGGGTGTGGCGCACGTACCAGCGCGCGGAAGGACCGCTATGAGCAGCAGTCGACGCGAAGGCGGGCGGCCGAAGCCGGTCGCGACGGAAGCGGCGGCGGCCGATTACTCGGGCCTCGACGCCTGGCCGGCCGGCGCCATCCTCGCGGCGATCACGGCCTCGAACCGGCGGGCCGTCGAGGCCGTCGAACGCGCCATCCCCGAGCTCGAGCTGGCCGCGCTCGGCATCGAGGAGCGGCTGAGGGCCGGCGGGCGCCTCATCTACGTCGGCGCAGGCACCTCTGGGCGCCTTGGCCTCCAGGACGCGGCCGAGCTGGCTCCGACGTTCGGCTTCGACGACGCCACGACGCTCCTGGCCGGTGGCGACGCCGCGCAGAGCAAGGCGAAGGAAGGGGCGGAGGACGACGTCGCGGCCGCCGTACACGACGTTGACGCGGCCGGGATCGGCGCGCGGGACGCGGTGGTCGGCATCGCGGCGAGCGGCGCCACGCCGTTCACCGTCGCCGCGGTGAGGCACGCCAAGGCGCTCGGCGCGTTCACGGTAGGCATCGCCAACAACCCCGCCACGCCGCTCCTCGAGGTGCCGCACGTAGGCGTCCTGCTGGAGACGGGGCCGGAGGTCCTCGCGGGCAGCACGCGTCTGGCGGCCGGCACGGCGCAGAAGGCCGCCCTGAACGCCCTCTCGACCACGGCGCTCGTGCGCCTCGGCGGGGCCTACGAGAACCTGATGGTGGGCATGCGCCCGGTGAACGCCAAGCTGCGCGTGCGGGCCGTGAAGATCGTCGCCCAGGGGGCAGGGGTGAGCGAGGCGGCCGCGGCCGCGGCCCTGGAAGCCGCCGGTGGCGACATCCGTTGCGCCATCGTGAGCGCCAAGGCCGGCGTGAGCGTCGAGGTCGCGCGGGCGGTCTTGGACGAGCACGGCCGCAACGTGCGCTCGGCACTCGACGGCCTGCGGGCGGGCTGAGCCGGCCCCGTCAGTCGTTCGCGGCGCGGATCGCGGCGAGCGCCGGCTCGGGATCTACGCCGAGCCCCTCGAGCCGCGCGGTAGGCACGCCGTCGGCGTCGAGCACCGTGACGAGGTTGCTGTGTGCGAACACGCCGTTGCCGCCGTCGCGGTACTGCACGCCGAGCAGCGTGGCGAGCTGGCGCGTCAGGAGCGGGCTGCCGATCAGCCAGTGCCAGCGGTCCTTGTCCAGGCCCTTCTCGTCCGCGTAGGCGCGCAGCTTGTCCGGCGTGTCGCGGTCCGTGTCGAACGACACCATCACGAACTGGGTGCCTGCCGCGATGTCGGACGGCAGCGCCGCCTCGATGTCCTGCGCGGACTTGACGAGGAGCGGGCACGCGGTGGTGCAGTCGCCGTAGAACATCACGACCACCGAGGGGTGGCCGCGCAGCTCTGCGAGCTTGAACTCGGCGCCGTCCTGGGCCGTGAACGCGCTCGTCAGGTGGAAGAGCGAGGTGCCCGGCAGCTCACCCGCGGCCAGGACCGTGTCGGCGTGCTCGGCGACGGGCTCGGCGTGGCCGGCGTGGGCGGCCGCGTCTTGGGCCTGCGCCGCGCCGGCGTGCTCGGCGTGCGCGGATGCGGCCGGCGTGGGCGTCATCGGGGCGGACTGCTCGGTCGGCGCGCCGACATGCTCGGCATGGGCGGCCGCGCCGACGGCGTCAGGCTGCGTGACCGAGGCGGCGTGGGCGGCATGGGAAGCGACCGCGTCGGCGCTCGCGGCCTGCTCGCGCTTTCCATCACAAGCGGCTAGGAGGAGGGCCGCGGCCACCACGAGCGCCGCGCCGCGGCCACCACGGCCCGCGAACGGTCCGCGGGCGGCCACCTTGCCGTCCAAGCCTCTGCCGTGTCTCATGCCGGTCTCCTCAGTTCGCGCAGCGGAACCCGAGTCCGCCGCTCGAGTAGTCGCCCGTCAAGCCGCTGCGGAAAGCGTAGCGCAGGAACGCGGCGTAGTCGCTCTTGTCTACGGCCCCGGCGCTGCCACCACCGCAGACGAGCTGCAGCCGCCTGTCGCCGTCGCTGCGGCTGTCGCCCGTGTTGAAGCTCGCGCCGATGTCGAACACCCACTCCCACACGAGACCGTGCATGTCGTACACGCCGTAGTAGTTGGCGGCGCCGAGCCCGACCGGGCCTGGCACAGGGTCGCGGCTGGCAGTCAGCGAGAGGACCCGTTCGTTGTAGCCGGGCTCGTTCCGGCCGAGCTCGCTCGAGAACCCGGCGTTGGCAACGAACTCCCACTCGGCCTCGGTGGGGAGGCGCGAGCCCCGCGCCTCGCAGTACGCCGCGGCGGCGAACCAGGTCACGTTCGTGACGGGGGCGTCGGGGTCGAGAGCGCCCAGGTCCGTGCCGGAAGCCCAGCCGCGCAGGTAGGCGGCGCCGCCGAACACCTGGGGGACGTTGCCCCGCTGCCACTCCGGGTGCGTCTCGACGAAGGCGAGGAACTCGGCGTTGGTCACGGGCAGGACGTCGATCCGGAACGCGGCCACCACCGTCGCCCCTTCGCCCTCGATCGGGAAGAGGGGCTCCACCAGGCCGCCGTCGACCGCCGCCATGCTTGCCGCGGCAGCCGGGCCGGTGAAAGCGCAGGTCGCGGCGAGGAGCAGGGGCCTCCATGCCTTGCGGAAGATGTCGGTGAACGTGCTCATCGCGCCTCTCCGGCCGGGTCGGCGGCGCGCCTCTCCGGCGCGCCGCCGTCTAGCTCCTGGGGTCGTGCGCCCTCGCGCCTCGACGGCGAGCGGCGGCCCGACCCCACGACTGGCAGGTTCCTACTGGCCGTCGGCGGGGACGTACGGGCGGATGTCGGTGCGCTCGGTGAAGACCACGTGGTCGTGATCGCCGGTCACCACGAGCTGCCCCACGGCACCCTTGTTGAACGCGCGGAAGATGGCGTGGTCGACGAGGTTGTACGTGCCCGGCACGTCCGTCTTGAACTCCACCACCGTAGCGCCGCCGGCCGGCACGAGCGTCGTCTGGACGTCGTGATTGACCAGGCCGCCCGCCTCGACGTAGACGTTGTCGAAGATCTCGCCGATCACGTGGAAGGAGCTCGTGAGGTTGGGGCCGCCGTTGCCGAAGAAGATGCGGACGGTGTCGCCGGTCTCCGCGAAGATGGCGTTCTCACCGACGAGGGAGCCGACGGAGCCGTTGAAGACGACGTAGGCGGCGTCCTCGTCGATGGCGCGCTGCATGTCGAAGTCCTGCAGGCCGCGCTCGCCGAAGTTGCCCTTCGTGTAGAAGTCGCCCTGCACGACGTAGAACTCCTTGTCGACCGGCGCGTAGCCTTCCTTCGGCTCGACGACGATCAGGCCGTACATGCCGTTGGCGATGTGCATGCCGACGGGCGCGGTGGCGCAGTGGTAGATGTACACGCCCGCCTGGAGCGCCGTGAAGGAGAACGTCGCCTGCTGACCGGGGGAGATGAGGGTCGCCTCGGCGCCGCCGCCCTGGCCGGTCACGGCGTGCAGGTCGATGTTGTGGGGCATGAGGCTCGACGGGTGGTTCTGCAGGGTGAAAGTGACGAAGTCGCCCTGGCGGACGCGGATCATGGGGCCGGGGACGGAGCCGCCGAAGGTCCAGAAGCGGTACTCGACACCGTCGGCCAGGCGCATGACCTCCTCGGTGACCTCGAGCTCGATCTCGACGTGGGCGCGGTAGTCGCGGTCGACGGGCGGCGCGACGTTGGGCGCGTAGCCGAGCACGCCCTCGATCAGCGGAAGCTCGGCGACCGGCACGAGGTCCTCGGGGTCGTCGAGGAACGCCTTCCTCGTCGTGGGCATGTTGACGGTCAGCTCGTGGGCGTGGTCGGTCGTGCTGGTCGCGGCGTGCGCGGCGTGCGCGGGCTCGGTGGCCGTGGCGGCGTCGACGCGGCTGCCGAACAGGGCCACGCCCACGGCGAGCGCAACGAAGAGGGCCGCCAGGCCGTAGATCGCTCCGATGGGGACGTTACCGCGTTCGTCTCGCATGCTCTTTCCTCCTGGGCTCCGGTCTCTTTTCGTTCGGCGGCGGGGCTCGCCACCAAACCCGGATAACTGACTCCAAATTAGTCCTCGGGAGGCCGCCCTTCCAAGGACAGATGTCCTGTCCGTCGCCCTGCGGTAAACCGATTAACCGTAGCTCCAGACGGCACGCGCGGCTAGAGTGCATTCCAGGAGGTGCGGGTCCGATTCACCTGCTACCCTGGATGCGTGGCTGAGCCCATCGACCTCTCACCGTACCGGACCCTCCTGCGCCGCGAGGAGAGCTACGCCATCCACGCGCTCATCTACGCCTCGGAGAACCCGGGCGCGGCCGCGGCCAGAATCGCCGGTGACCTGAAGATCCCCCCTGCCTTCCTCGCCAAGGTGCTGAGACGGCTCGCCCAGGTCGGGTACGTCGAGAACCGCCAAGGGCGGAACGGCGGCGTGAACTTGATAGTAGACCCCACGAGCATCTCCTTGCTCGACGTGATAGAGACGATGTCGGGGCCGCTCATAGTCGACACGTGCCAGACGAAGGCCCGCTGCGCCACCCAGGAGCGCAAGGGCTACTGCCGCCTGAACGTGGCGTGGGTGAACGCCTCCCTCGCCATCCGGGAAGTGCTGGCGGGCGTGCGCCTCTCGCACCTGATCGATCCGCCGCGGGCGACGACGCGCTCCGGCGACGGCGCCGGGCCCCGCCCGCTGGGGCGCGTGACCGCGGACGCCTGAGCGAGAGGCGCTATAACCTAGGGCGTGACCGACGCCCCAGCGATGACGTACGCCCGCACCGGCCGTTCCGGGTTGCTCCTCCCCAAGGTCTCCCTCGGCCTCTGGCACAACTTCGGCGACGACCGCCCGTTGGCCTCGATGAGCGCCGTCCTGCAGCGCGCCTTCGAGCTCGGGATCACGCACTTCGACCTCGCCAACAACTACGGCCCGCCGGCCGGCGCGGCCGAGAAGAACTTCGGCGAGATCCTCGCGACCGACTTCGCCGGACTGCGCAACCGGCTCGTCATCTCGACGAAGGCCGGCTACTACATGTGGCCGGGGCCTTACGGCGAGTGGGGCTCGCGCAAGTACCTCCTCTCCAGCCTCGAGGAGAGCCTGGACCGCATGCGCCTCGACTGGGTGGACATCTTCTACAGCCACCGCTTCGACCCGGACACCCCTCTCGAGGAGACCATGGGCGCGCTCACGAGCGCGGTCCAGCAGGGCCTCGCGCTCTACCCCGGCATCTCGTCGTACTCGGCCGCCACGACCCGCGAGGCGGCGCGCATCCTGCGCGAGTCCGGGACCCCGCTCCTCATCCATCAACCTTCATACTCCATGTTCAACCGCTGGATCGAGGACGGCCTGCTCGACGCGCTCGGCGCCGAGGGTGTCGGCTGCATCGTGTTCTCGCCGCTCGCGCAGGGTCTGCTCACCTCGCGCTACCTGGGCGTGAACGCGTCCGACGTGGCGGGCAGCCTGCCGGCCGGCTCCCGCGCGACGGAGGGCGGTTCGCTCAAGGCCAGCTCGCTCACGCCGGACAAGCTCGAACGCATCCACGCCCTGGCGGCGATCGCGAAGCGGCGCGGGCAGACGCTCGCCCAGCTCGCCCTGGCGTGGTGCCTACGCGACGAGCGGGTGACGTCGGTCCTCATCGGGGCGTCCAGCGTGGCGCAGCTGGAGGAGAACGTCGGGACGCTCGCCAACCTCGAGTTGAGCGCCGCCGAGCTGGCCGAGATCGACGAGCTCGCCGTCGAGGGCAACATCAACATCTGGCGGAAGTCGAGCGAGGCCGGCGGGGAGCGCCCGGCGGAAGCGCGGAGCTGACGGTGGCCGGCTCGTCCGAGCGGCCGGCGGCCGGCGGCGCCCGACCCGGCAACGGGGCAGGCGCCGCGTACACGGGCGCCCCGGCACGGGCCGCCACCGCCTGGGCGGCCCTGCGCGAGCACCAGGAACGCCTGCGCAACGTGCGCGTCGCCGACCTCTTCGCCGGCGACGATGGGCGCTTCGAGCGCTTCTCGTTCCAGGCGGGCGAGCTGTTCGTCGACTTCAGCAAGAACCGCGTCACCCCCGAGACGTTCGCGCTGCTCCTGCGCCTGGCGGAGGCGAGCGGGGTGGAGGAGCGCAAGCGCGCCATGTTCGCGGGTGAGCGCGTGAACACGACGGAGGACCGCGCCGTCTTGCACGTCGCGCTGAGGAACCGCTCGAACACCCCCATGTACGTCGACGGGCACGACGTGATGCCGGAGGTGAACGCCGTGCTCGCCCAGATGGAGCGCTTCGCGGACGCCGTGCGCTCCGGCGCCTGGCGCGGGCATACGGGCGAGCGCATCACGGACGTCGTGAACATCGGGATCGGCGGGTCGCACCTTGGACCGCAGATGGTCGTCACGGCCCTGGGCCCCTACACGACGCCCTCGCTCCGCACGCACTTCGTCTCCAACGTCGACGGGGCCGACATCGCCGGGGTACTTGAGGGCCTGCGGCCGGAGTCGACCCTGTTCGTCGTCTCGTCGAAGACCTTCACTACCCAGGAGACGATGACCAACGCCCATACGGCGCGCCGCTGGCTGGTGGAGGGCCTCGCGGACGAGGACGCCGTCGCGCGGCACTTCGTGGCGGTGTCGACCAACCTCCAACAGGTGGCCGCCTTCGGCATCGACGAGGCCAACGCGTTCGCGTTCTGGGACTGGGTGGGCGGGCGGTACTCGCTCTGGTCGGCGATCGGCCTCTCCATCGCCCTTGCCGTCGGCTTCCGGCGCTTCGTCGAGCTACTCGAAGGGGCGCACGAGCTGGATCGCCACTTCCTGAACGCCGCGCCGGAGCGCAACGTGCCGCTGCTCCACGGCCTGCTCGCCGTGTGGTACGGCAACTTCCTGGGCGCCGAGAGCTGGGCGGTGCTCCCTTACGACGAGTCGCTGCGCTACCTCCCCGCCTACCTGCAGCAGGCGTCGATGGAGAGCAACGGCAAGGACGTCGACCGCTCGGGCGAGAGCGTGGCGTGGCAGACGGGCCAGATCGTGTGGGGCGCCCCCGGCACCAACGGGCAGCACGCCTTCTACCAACTGCTCCACCAGGGCACCAAGCTCATCCCGGCCGACTTCATAGTGCCGGCGAGGCCGCTCCACCGCTTCACGGACCACCACGACATCCTGCTCTCCAACTTCCTAGCCCAGACGGAGGCGCTGATGCGCGGCCGCACGCGCGAGGAGACGCGCCGTTCGCTGGCCGGCCAGGGCTTGACGGGCGAGCGCCTCGAGCTCCTCGCGGCGGCGAAGGCCTTCGCGGGCAACCGCCCCACTACGTCCGTCCTCATGCCCCAGCTCACCCCGCGCGCGCTCGGCAACCTCATCGCTATGTACGAGCACTCCATCTTCGTGCAGGGCGTCGTCTGGGACGTGAACAGCTTCGACCAGATGGGGGTCGAGCTCGGCAAGGAGCTGGCGACCAAGCTCCTCGGCGAGGTGCGCTCGGGCGCCTCGGAGCCGGGCGCGCACGACGCGTCGACCGCTGGGCTGCTGGCGCATATCGCTCAGTTGCGGGCGTCCTGAGCCGGTGGGCGCGCCGGTAGCGCTGCGCCTCCGCGCCAGGCTCACGCTCGGCGCGCTGCTCTTGGCGTTGGTCGGCTGCTTCGACACGACGCCCCAGGTCGTCGAGCTCGCCGTGCCCGTCCTCGAGATGAACGGCTTCACCCGCTCGAGCGTGACGGTGACGGCGCCGGGCGCCTGGACGCTGGACGTCATCCCGGTCGACCCGACGGTGCGCGGCGCAATCACCCTCTCGCGCTCCAACGGCACCGGCTCCATGAGCGTGGACGTGAACGTCGACCCGACCGCCATGCCGCGCATCGACCAGGCGTTCCGGCTGCGCCTGATCGCGAAGGTGCGGGGCGGCGAGGTCGTGAGGACGAGCGACGCCGTCACGTTCTCCTACCCCGACGTGGTGGGGACCGTCGCGGTGGTCCCCGAGGGGGCTAGGGCCGCCGCCGGGCTCTTCGGCACCGGCACCGCCGACGCGCCCTCCGGCACCGCGGCGCCCGTCGACATGTCCGGCGGCGACCTCGATGCGCCACTCGATCCCACCGCGCCGAGGACCACCCTCATAGTCGGCCTGGAGCCGCGCGGCGTCGTGCTCAGCCAGGACGGACGCGTGGCGATGTCGGCGACATCGCCGAGGTCGGCGACATCGCCCGCGCTGGCCGTCGCCACCGCACTCGCCGACATGGGCCTCGGCGGGGCCGGGACGGACGCGTTCGAGGGAGCGAACCTGACCCTCGTCGAGGTGCCGACGCGCTCGGCCGCTGCCGCGGCGGCGGCACTGCGCGCCACGCCCGGCGTCAGCTACGTGGAGTTCCCGCGGCCGCTCTACCCGGCGAGCAACGACCCCTACCGCCAAGAGCAGTGGAACCTGGACGAGCTGGCCGTCGAGCCCCTCTGGTACAGCGCCAGCGGGGCCGGCGCCACCATCGCCGTCATCGACTCCGGGTTCTTCCCCGCCCACCCGGACCTGTTCGCCAACGTCGTCGGCACCTACGACGCGGTCACGGGCGGCAGCTCCGTGACCTTCACCAACTGCGGCACGCACGGCACGCACGTGGCCGGCATCGCCGCGGCGGTCGCGAACAACGGTGAGGGCGTGGCCGGGGTGGCGCCGCAGGCGAAGCTCCTGCTCGTGAACGTGGGGAACGCCGCAAAGACGGACTGCGTTATGAGCACGGAGTGGCTGATCAAGGCCCTCGAGTACGTGACGAACGGCGGCAGCCCACGCGCGCAGGTAGTGAACATGAGCCTCGGCAACAACAGCGGCGCCGACCTCGGCAGCGGCGTGCGAGCGGCCATCCAGGCCACGGCCACCGCGGGCGTGAGCCTGGTGGCCGCGGCGGGCAACACGGCCAGCGGCGTGTGTCCGAGCGGCTTCACCGCCCAGCCGATCATGTACCCGGCCAGGTACCCGCAGGTACTCGCCGTCGCCGCCACGCGGCCGGGCATGACGCGCGCCTGCTACAGCCACGTGGGCCCCGAGATGTTCGTCGCGGCGCCCGGCGGGGCGGGGCCGGGCACCCCGGCCGACCCGGACCATCAAGTCCTCAGCACCGTTGCCGGCGACGACTACGGCGTCATGGCCGGCACGAGCATGGCCTCCCCTGCCGTGGCCGCCGTCATTGCGATGCTGCGGGGCGCCGTGCCGAGCGCGAGCGCGTCGCAGGTGGCGGACGCCATCGCCGGCACGGCCCTGGACCTGGGCGCCCCAGGCCGCGACTCGTGGTACGGCTACGGCTTCGTCGATGCCCAAGGGGCGTACACGCAGCTGGTCGGCGAGCCGCCCGAGCCGCCCGAACCCGTCACCGGCCTCCTGCTGCGGGTACCCGGCTACCCGGACGCGCTCCTTGACGCGGACCTGGCGTTCACGCTGCTCGAGGCCGCCCCCGGACCGCTCGTCGTTGAGGTCGGCAGCGACGACAACGGCAACGGCACCCTCGGCGAGCCGGGCGAGTGGTACGGCACGGCCACGCTGACGGTGCGCTTCGGGCTCACGGCGCCGGACCCGGCCAACCGGGTGACGGTGACGGTCGCACGCGTCCCCTGACGCTCCTGCCGCGCGCGAGACCCCGACCGCGCGGCGCGAGGGAGGGCCCGCCGAGACGCTCGGGCCTTCCCTCGCTGTTCGCTTCAGACTACTGGCGTAGGGCCGTCACAGCGCCCATGGCGCTGCTCGGCGGTCACTGCGCGAGCTGCTCCGCCTGCGTCTTGGCGTCGACCAGCGCGAGCCTGACGTGGTAGTGAGGTTCGGCCATGCCGGGGTGACCGCCGTTGTACGAGATGTCCACATGGTCGACGACCTTGCCCAGCCGCGCGAGCAGTCCGGCCGCGAGGTCGCTCCAGTTGGCCGCCTTCTGCATCTCGCTCACGGGCACCATGAAGAGGACCTCGACCAGGTCGCCGTCCTTGCCGTACGCGAGCCACGGGCCGACGGGGGCGTCCGCGGGGTCGATGTACAGCGCGCCGGCGCCGGGTATGAAGTCCGGCAGGGGAAGGATGGACGAGACGGCGACGTACGGCGCCGGGGGAGGCGACTGCAGCAGGTCGCTGTCCTGAGCGAGGGCGACGGCCGCCGCGAGCGCGACGGCGAGGGCGACGACAGGGAGCCGCCAGGTCCGGAACGAGGTGACAGGTGTGGTCGTGTGCGTGGTGGTGTGCATGGAGGTCCTTTCCTGCGCTTGAACGGGTGAGGCCTCATCCCGACGCGCATAGGATACTCCTTGATGGCAATAATGCAAGTCATAATTGTTATTATGGCCACCAAGCGGGGCTCGGGGACCGGGTAGAGTGTCCCGAGACCGCCGTTGCACGCGAGACCGCTCGAGGAAGTGGGTGCGAGACGCAGTACCAGGGCATCATTGGCGGAACTTCCGCTCCGAAGACGACACGGGAAGCGCTCCTCGACGAGCTCCTGGCCGCCAAGCCGGAGGGCTTGGCGCTCGACGAGCTGGCCCTCAGGCTCGGGGTGACGAGGACCGCCGTGCGCCAGCAGGTCGCGTTCTTGGAGCGCGACGGGCTCGTGGCGCCCAACGGCCTCCGCCCCAGCGGCCGCAGGCCCAGCCGCACCTACGGCCTCACCGAGCTCGGCCGCGAGTCGTTCCCGCGTCGCTACGACCTGTTGTCGTCGAGCATGCTGCAGGCGCTGCGCAAGTCGGTAGGCGACGAGACGGCCGAGGACGTCCTCATGGCGATGGCCGACGACCTGGCCGAGCGCTGGCTGGCCGCCGTCGCCGGTCTCGAGCCGGCGGCCCGCAGGACCGCGGTGATCGAGAAGCTGAGCGAGCTCGGCTACCATGCGCGCCTGGCGGGCGACGGCCGGTCGGTCGAGGCGATCAACTGCGTGTACCACCTGGTCGCCAAGGAGACGCGCGCGGTCTGCCGTTTCGACGAGCGCCTGCTCTCCCGGCTGCTCGGGACCGAGGTGCGCCTCACCTCCTGCATGGCCGAGGGCCAGCGGAGCTGTGTCTTCGCCGACCGCGCCGGGGGAGAGCCGTGACCTCCTTGGACCGCGCCGTCCGTTACACCCTCCGGCCGGTGGTCGCCGCCGCCGCCCTAGCGCTAGGCGCATGCGCGGTCGCGCAGGACGCCGCGTCCGCCGGCCCGCCCCCGCCTCAGGCCTCCGCCGCCCTGCGCCCCATCGCCGTGCCGGCGCGCCCGGAGGGAGCCGTGCTCGACCTCTTCCAGTACGACACCGCCTTCGTCAAGCAGAGCACGGCCGGGAGCGCCGAGTCCGTCCTCGACGACGTGCTCATAGGCACCCGCTCCCTCAGGGCGACCACGGACGGCGACGGCAAGCAAGTGAACCTGCGAGCCACCAACGTCGGCCCGTTCGATCTCGGCGGCGCCTTCCTGCGGCTCGACCTCAAGCTGCGCGGCGTTGCCGCGCTCGACTACCTGCTCGTCTACCTGAGCACGGACGGCTTCGAGACGTACGACGCCTTCCCCGTGCTCGGTGGCCAACGACCCTCCGAAGAGACGTACGCGGAGGACGACGAGTGGTTCACCATCACGGCGAACCTCGGCACGACGGTGGCCGGCGGGCCCCCGACCATCGACCTCGGCCAGGTGACCGACATCCAGTTGAGCCTGCGCGACTCGGGGGCCGGCCCGGTGACGGTCTGGTACGCGGCCCTCGAGGCCGTGGCGGCGCCTGCACGCGGCCTCGTCTCGATCGTCTTCGACGACGCGCGCGACGGCGTCTTCTACTACGCGTTACCGCTGGCCAGGCGCCTCGGCGTGCCCGCCAGCATCGCCGCCATCGTCGACCTGGTCGGCGAGCCGAGCTTCATGACGGTCGAGCAGCTCCGCGTGGCGGAGCGCTTCGGTGGTTGGGAGGTCATCGCCCACCACACGACCCCCCTCGAGGAGGGCGGCTTCGACACGCTGTCGCCAAAGGACCTCGACCTCGAGCTGGCCGGGGTGAAGGGGTGGCTGCTCGCCAACGGCTTCCGCCACGGGGCCGACGTGATCGCGTACCCATACGGAGGGTTCGACGACGCCTCGCTCGAGCAGGTCAGGGGCTACTTCGCGGCCGGGCGGACGATCATGCGCACGCAGGGCCTCGAGACGTTCCCGCCGGCCGACCCTTACCGCGTGCGGGCCATCAGCGTGGTCCCGGGCGACGGTCCCGGCGTCGTCAAGGCCCTCATCGACCGCGCCGCGCGGGAGCGCGCCTGGCTGGTCCTCGTGTTCCACCAGGTCGCTCCCTCCGGGTCCGGGTACGACACCTACTACGCGGCCGAGGACCTGGCCTCCATCTTCGGCTACCTGCGCGTAGCCGACGTGGATACTGTGCTCTTCAGCGACGCGCTCTTCGGACGGTGAGCGCCGCCGCTTGACAGGATCATCGCTTAAGTGGTTACCTAGTGGAGTAACCAACCACTAGGAAGGACCACCGTGGTCGACGACAGCAAAGCCCTCTTCCTCCAGATAGCCGAGCGCGTCGAGGACTCGATCGTGGACGGCAGCCTGGCCGAGGACTCCCAGGCGCCGTCGACCAACGAGCTGGCGGCCTTCTACCGCATCAACCCCGCGACTGCCGCCAAGGGCATCTCCCTCCTGGTCGACAAGGGGGTGCTCCACAAGCGCAGGGGCATCGGCATGTTCGTGGCGCCCGGCGCCAGGCGCGCACTGATCGCAGAGCGCCGCGCGGCGTTCGCCTCCAACTACCTGGACCCCCTGGCGGCCGAAGCGCGCAAGCTCGGCCTGGACGTCGACGAGCTCACCCAGCTGCTGAGAGAGCGGTTCACCGAAAGGACCAAGGCATGACGAGCGTGATCGAGGTAGAACACCTCACCAAGCGGTACGGAGCGGCCACGGCCCTGGACGACGTGAGCCTCTCCCTCGCCGAGAACACCGTCCACGGCCTCCTCGGTCGCAACGGGGCCGGCAAGACCACCCTCATGTCCATCCTCACCGCTCAGAACTTCCCGACCTCGGGCACCGTCAGGGTGTTCGGCGAGGCCCCCTACGAGAACGCCCGCGTGTTGGGGCGCCTCTGCTTCGTGCGGGAGAACCAGAAGTACCCCGACAACTTCAAGCCGGTGCACGCGTTCCGCGCCGCGAGCTACTTCTACCCGAACTGGGACCAGCACCTCGCCGAGCGCCTGGCCGCGGACTTCCAGCTCCCCACCGACCGCCTCATCAAGAAGCTGTCGCGCGGGCAGCTCTCCGCCGTCGGGATCATCATCGCCATGGCGGCACGCCCCGACGTCACGTTCTTCGACGAGCCCTACCTCGGCCTCGACGCCGTGGCGCGGCAGGTCTTCTACGACCGCCTGCTGGAGGACTACTCCGACCACCCGCGGACCATCGTGCTCTCGTCGCACCTCATCGACGAGGTCGCCAACCTGCTCGAACGCGTGATCGTGCTCGACAAGGGTCGCGTCGTCATGGACGCGGCAGCGGACGACGTGCGCGGCCTGGCGGTCTCGGTCGTCGGCGACGCGTCGGCGGTGGCGGCCTTCGCCGCCGGTCGTGAGGTGCTGCGGCGGCAGAGCCTCGGCAACGTCACGTCCGCCGTCGTGAAGGGCCGGGTGTCGGAAGCGGACAGGGCGCGGCTGGCGCGCTCCGGCATAGAGGTGACGCCCGTCTCGCTGCAGCAGCTCATCGTCAGCAGTGCGGGCGGTGGCCTGGACCAGGCCGCCGACGGCGTAGGCACGGTGGCCGGCTCACGCCTGGGCGACGAGAGCGTCGTCCGCGCGCACGAAGGAGGCGCAAGGTGACTCGCATAGGCAACGTGATGCGGCTTCAGCTCGTAAACCGTCAAGCGTACGTCGTCCTTCCGCTCATCGTCCTGGGGGGCGCCGTCCTGATCGCGTTCCTCGTCTTCCTACTCGTGCCGTACGGCGGCCCGAAGCACGCGATCGGGGCCACGGCCGCCCCGCTCTGGGCGTTCGTCGTCGTCGGCATCCAGGCCCTGACCCTCTCGTTCCCGTTCTCCCAGGCCCTCGGCGTGACGAGGCGCGACTTCCACCTCGGCACCGTCATGACCGCCGCGCTCACGTCCGGCATGCTCGCCCTGATCTACCTGGCCATCGCGCTGCTCGAGAAGGCCACCGGCGGCTGGGGCATGAGTGGCTTCTTCGCCTTGCCTGGCCTGGACGGCGACGCGCCGCTGGCCGCGCTGGCCAGCTACTTCACGCTCGCCATGCTCTGC
Organism: Trueperaceae bacterium; assembly: GCA_023954415.1. Taxonomy (NCBI): domain Bacteria; kingdom Thermotogati; phylum Deinococcota; class Deinococci; order Trueperales; family Trueperaceae; species Trueperaceae bacterium. The sequence goes on along the minus strand of JAMLIB010000007.1, from coordinate 119,230 downwards.
TTCCTGAGCGGGTACTGGTGCGCCGCCATCTTCAAGCGGTGGGGCACCGTCGTGCTCCTTACGGTGCTCGTCGGCGTCTCGCTGGCCGTGGTCGCCGCCGCTCTGCTGGTGATCCGCTTCGGCGCTTGGGACGCCGTCGTCGGCTGGCTCGTCTCGCAAGGAGTGTTGGGCATGTCGGCGTGGGGCCTCGTGTTGGCGGCGGCCCTCACCGCGTCCTCATACGTGACCCTCCGCAGGGTCACCCAGTAACGTCCCGGGCACGGCCCGCCTGAACGAGATGCAAACGAACCCAAAACCGGACCTGAACCGCGGGCCGCTAGCCTCACAGGCGTAGGCGCGACGGCACGGACACATGAGGCGCGCCACCAGGAGGGAAGACCATGACGAACCTCGACGGAACCACCACCAGCGGCCCGGCTCCAAGCGTTACGCGCCCCTTCGCCAGGCTGGCCAAGCTGTTCACGGCACCGATCCTCACCCTGCTCGCCGCCTGCGCCACGTTGCCGGCCATGGCGCAGCCGTCGGCGGGCGCCACCATCACGTTCGCCGACCAGGCGACGGTAGCGGGGGAAGGCGCCGTGGCGAGCGCCGGACACGTGACCATCACGGCCGGCGGCACCTACGTGATCTCGGGCCAGAGCAGCGACGGCTCGGTCACCGTCGACGCCGCCGGTGCCGGCGTCACGCTCGTCCTGAGCGGCGTCGACGTCACCAACCCGGAAGGCCCGGCCATCTACGTCGCCGCCGCCGAGTCGGCGACCGTCACCCTCGCCTCCGGGTCCGCCAATACCATCACCGACGGGGGCGAGAGCGAGTACGACGCGGCCCTCTACAGCGACGCACCCCTCGTGATCGACGGTGACGGCGCCCTCGACGTGCACGCGGTCTACGAAGGGATCTCGAGCACGTCGCACATCGACATCCAGGGCGGCACCATCAGGATCTTCGCGACCGAGGACGGCATCAACGCGAACCAGGACGGCGTGAGCCGCATCACCGTCAGCGGCGGCTACGTGTACGTCGCGACCGAGTCGGGCGACGGCATCGACTCGAACGGGACCATAACGATCACGGGCGGCGTGGTCGTCACCCAGGCTGCCCTCGTGGACGCCAACAGCGGCCTCGACGCCGACGGCGACGTCACCATCGACGGCGGCCTGGTAGTGGCGACGGGCAGCACGATGATGGGCTCCCTCGCCACCGCCTCCGCCCAGGAGAGCATCGTCGTCGACTACGGCGCCAACCAGTCCGCCGGCACCCTCATCGTCGTGCGCGACGAGGCCGGCAACGACCTCCTGACCTTCGCACCGGCCAACGGCTACCGGCAACTCATCTTCAGCTCGCCCGACCTCCAGGACGGCGTCACCTACACCGTGTACTCCGGCGGCACGCCCGCTGGGGACGGCAGCGACGGCCTCTACGCCGACGGCGCCTCCGATCCGGGCACGGCGGTGACCACCGTGACGACCGAGAGCTCGCAGGGTGCGGGCGGACCGGGCTTCGGGCGCGGGGGCGCCCCCGGCAGGCCGTGACCTGATCGGCGGCCCGGAGTGGAGGGGCAGCAGCGACACACATGACTTCGCCCGCGGCGCCGGACCGGCCGCGGGCGAAACCGTTCAGTAGGGCGGTCGGATGAGGAGCCGCGTCACCCGTTGCTCCTCTACCTCACGCGACGGGCGGCCGCCTCCCATGCCAGTCGGTCGCCTTCTGGAAGGCGTTGCCGACGCGCAGCACGGTCGCCTCGTCGAAGAGCCTGCCCGCGATGTGCAGGCTGAGGGGCAGGCCCTCGTGGTCGAAGCCGGCGGGCACGACCATCGCCGGCGTGCCGGCCAGGCTGAACACGCGCGTGTACTGACCGGCGGCCTTGCCGACGCCGTAGATCTTCTCGAGCGCCTCCTGCTTGGTCTTGATGGGTGGGCGCGGGACGATGGGCACCGCGCCGCCGGCCGAGCCGGCCCCAACCAGCACGTCGACGTCCTGGAGGGCGTCGAGGACCTGCTGGCCTATGACGATCCTCGCGCGCTGAGCCAGGTTGGCGAGGCCGGCGGGCAGGATGGCGCCCACCATGGAGCTGACGCGCGTGTTGTAGTCGAAGTCCATGTAGCGTTCGAGGAGGTTCCGCCTGTGATAGGCGGCCGCCTCCGGTTTCGTAAGCCCCGGGGAGATGAAGCGCGTCTCGCGCATCAGCGGCAGGCTCACGCTCGAGAGGACCGCGCCTTGCGACTCGAAGAACTCCAGCGCCCGGTTCACGGCCGCGATGGCATCCGGGCCCGTGATGTCGTCCTTGACCATCTCCTCGACGACGCCGACGCGCAGCCCCTTCAACGAGATGTTCGTCAGGGCGGCCGAGTAGTCGGGGACTGGCTCGCTGCTCGTCGTCGGGTCGAGCGGATCGCGGCCGGCGATGACCTGCAGGACCACGGCGACGTCCTCGACGGTCCGGGCGAGGGGTCCGACGCAGTCGAGGGTCCAGGCGAGCGGGAAGACGCCGTCGCGGCTGACGCGCGACCAGGTCGGCTTGAAGCCCACGACGCCGCAGGCGGTCGACGGCCCCCTGATCGAGCCGCCCGTGTCGCCCCCGAGCGCCGCGCTGACCAGCCCGGTCGCCAGCGACGTGGCCGAGCCGCTGGACGAACCGCCCGGGTTGCGCTCCAGGTTCCAGGGGTTGCGTGGTGTGCCGTAGGGGAAGTTGATGGTCGGGCCCATGTGGAACTCGTGGGTGTTGAGGGTGCCGAGCAGGATGGCCCCGGCCGCCTTGAGCCTGGCGATCACGGTGGCGTCGCGCTCGCAGATCGAGTCGGCGTAGATCTTCGACCCGCCCGTCACGCGCTTCCCCTCGATCTGCATCTGGTCCTTGACGCCGACGGGGATGCCGTGGAGGGGGCCCTTGTAGTCCCCTGCCCTGATCTCCTGCTCAGCGAGGCGCGCCCTCTCGAGCGCGGAGTCGGCAAAGACCGTGATGAAGGCCTTGATCTTGTCGTCGTAGCGGGCGATGCGGTCGAGGTAGAGCTCGACGAGGGCCACGGGCGACAGCTCGCCGGCGCGGATGAGCGCCGCCTGCTCTGTCAAGGACATGAAGGCGAAGCGCTCGTCAAGCATGGCCGCCTCCCAAGTAACCCACCAACACCGGCCACGGCTCGTTCTGCAGCTCCCCGTACCCTTCGAGGTGCGTCAGGCCCTCGATGAGCGCGTTCACGCTGGCCGTGACCTCCACGAGCTCCTCCTCGGGGATCACGTACCCCTGTTGCTTGAGCAGCAGCCTCACCTGCTCGAGGTCGAGGTCAAGACCGGTACCCATGTCGCCACCTTGCTTCGCATGTGCCACTTGGTCACTCACTTCCTGGTTCCGAAACCGTAAGCGCTTACCCGCCGAGTCATCCGACGGCTCACTTCCCGTTGACGATCGGCTCCGCCGTGGCGCCGTTGCAGAGGATGTAGGCGTAATCGCCCGGGTTCACGCGCGACAGCGTGCCGCGCAACATGATGACCACCGTCTGGTCGTAGGGTGCGGTGAGCTCTTCGAGCAACTCGAACGTGTGCGGCGAGTAGACGCGGCCGAGGACCGTGCCGGCCGGCACCGTGTCGCAGAGCCGGTCGAAGCCGAGCTCGGGCACGAAGAGGCCGCCGTGCCTGGGCGCGAGGAGCGTGCGCGCGCCGCTCAGCATGGTCTGCTGCGGGGGAAGCACGATCTGACCTTCGAGCATTCCCAGGTGGATCAAGACGTTCCTGATCCCGACGAAGCACCGGTCGACGTACGCGGCCGGGTTCGTGACGTTGCCGCCCCACTGGGCGATGACGGAGGGGATGCCGAGGCTCTTGGCGTACTGGGTGAGGGTGCCCGTCTGCTCCGGCGTCGGGGCGGTGTAGAGGAGGTCGCTCCCGCAGAGCTTCGACAGCTCCACCGACTTGCGCCCGACCTCGCTCGGGTCGTTCTCGAGGAGGACGTAGTTGATGGCGGTCTCGGAGTTGCCGCAGTGGAAGTCGATGAGCGCGTCGAGGCCGGGAACGAACTCCTCGCTGATGACGTGGGCGATCTGCTCCGTGAGCCAGCCCGTCGACTTGCCGGGGAACACGCGGTTGAGGTTCGTCTTGTCCGTGTTCATGCCCTGGCCGGTGGAGCGCGTGAACGACTCGAAGGCGACGGGGTTGCCGACGGGCAGCGCCCGGATGGTGCCGCGCAGCTTGGCCGGGTCCACCCTGTCGAGCACCGCCTTGATCACCTGGACCGTGAACGCCTCGTCGCCGTGCGAGGTGCTGAAGAGCCCGAGCGTCGGGCCGGGCTGGGCGCCGTGAAGCGTGTGGATGGCCAGGCTGAGGGTCTCACCTGAGGCGCGGGTGGTGACGGGCGCCCAGCGGTGGGAGCGGCCGGGTTTCTGGCTCGTAGGGGTTGCGAGTGCCATGCGTACTCCTATGACTGGACGGCGGTGGAAGTCTCGTGTGAGAGCCGGCCGCCAGCGTGTGGTGGTCTTGTTCGAGGGACCGTGGTCGAGCGTTCCGCTAGAGCGTAGGGTCGAACACGTCGCGCAGCCAATCTCCGAGGAAGTTGACGGCCAGCACCGTGAGGACGATGGCGAGGCCGGGGAAGGTCGGGAGCCACCAGGCCAGGACGAAGTACTCCCTGCCTGACGCGAGCATCGAGCCCCACGTCGGGATCGAGGGCGGTATGCCCAACCCGAGGAACGTGAGCGAGGCCTCGGAGATGATGACCGTGCCCAGTTGCAGGCTGGCGATGACGATGACGGAGGCGAACACGTTGGGCAGCACGTGCTTGAGCATGATCACGAGGTTGCGTGCGCCGAGCGCCCTGGCGGCGGTGACGTACTCGAGCTCGCGCACGGACAGGACCTGGGCCCGGACGACCCGGGCGTACTCCACCCAGCCGGTGATGGCGAGTACCAGGATGATGTTGCCGAGACTGGCGCCGAGCATGGCCATGAACACGATCGCCAGCAGCAGGAACGGGAACGCGAGGAAGACGTCGACGACGCGCATGAGGATGGCGTCGACCTTGCCGCCCAGGAAGCCGGCGAGCAGCCCGAGGAGCGTGCCGAGCGTGCCGGCCAGGAGGACGACGGACACGCCAACCAGCAAGGAGATGCGCGTTCCGTAGATGACGCGGGAGAGGATGTCCCTGCCGAGCTGGTCGGTGCCGAGAACGTGCACGTTCGTGCCCTTGGCCACCCACATCGGCGGCGCGAGGCGGGCCCGCAGGTCCTGCTTGGCCGGGTCGTGGGGCGCGAGCAACGGGGCGAACGCCGCGAGCGCCGCCAGGCAGACGAGGATGACGGCGCCGACCGTGGCGGTGCGGCTTCGCAGCAACATGCGAAGGCCGGTCAGGCGGCGCTTGTTGGTCTTGGCTTCACTCATAACGTATGCGCGGGTCGATGAGCGCGTAGAGGAGGTCGATCGCCAGGTTCAGGAAGACGAAGGTGACGGAGATGACGAAGACGCTCGTCTGCACGACGGGGTAGTCGTAGTTGTAGATCGACTGCGTGAGCAGCCTGCCGACGCCCGGCCAGGCGAAGATAGTCTCCGTGATGATGGCGCCCCCGAGCAGGTGGCCCGCCTGCAGACCGACGACCGTGGCGATCGGGATGAGCGCGTTGCGCATGACGTGGCGGTTGAGGACCCGGGTCTCCGTGAGCCCCTTCGCCTTGGCGGTGCGCACGAAGTCGTGGCCCATGACCTCGAGCAGGCTCGAGCGCGTGAGCCTGGCGACCATCGCCGCCAGCCCGGCGCTCAAGGCCACGGCGGGCAGCACGAGATGGCGCCACGTGCCGAAGCCCGAGGGGGGCAACCACTTCAGGTAAGCGCCGAACACGACGATGAGCATGATCGACAGCCAGAAGTTGGGGACCGCCCTGCCGAGTACCGCGAGGGTGGTCGCCAAGTTGTCGTAGACCGAGTTGCGCCTGACGGCCGAGACCGTGCCGAGCAGCATGCCCGTCGGAACGGCCAGGCCGAGCGCCACCAGCGTGAGCAGCAGCGTCGCCGGCATGCGCTCCAGCACCAGGCCGAGCGCCGGCCTACCGAACGTGAACGAGTTCCCGAAGTCTCCCTTGACGACATCCGCCATGAACCGGACGAACTGGACATGCAGCGGCACGTCGAGCCCGAGGGCGTGACGGATCTGCGCCAGGTTCTCGCGCGAACCCTCCGGGCTCACGAGGAGCCTGGCCGGGTCGCCTATCGCGCGCAGGAGGATGAACGTGACCACCAGCACGGCCAGGATCACGAACACGGCCTGCAATGAACGCCTGACTACGTAACGGCCCATCTCTCCTCGAAGGATCTAGTGGAAGTTGGCGGAAAGCCGGGGCGCCGGCCGGCCCCGGAAGGAGGCCGGCCGGCGCCGTGGAAACGAGGGCTCAGCGGAGCGTGATGTCCTTGCCGAGGATGTACTCGTCCTTGCGGGCCTTCCAGTCGAGGCGCTCGTTCACGCCGTAGGTGTCGAGCTGGAGGTAGAGGGCGATGACCGGCAGGTCGTTGTAGAGCTTCTCCTGGATCTCGTGGGCGACCTGGTTGCGCGCCTCGACGTTGACCTCGGAGCCGTACTCGTCGACGAGCTCGTTCAGGACGGGGTCGTTGTAGAAGGCCTCGATGCCGCCCGTCTGGACGAGCGCCTTGAGCGGGCTCGTGGCATCGGGGATGGCGGCGCCGTAGTTGAACATGAACAGCGGCTCGACGTTGCCGCCCGCCGGGTCGGGGTTGCCGATGTACATGTCGCGCATGACCTGCAGGGCCACGGGCAGGACCTCGACCTTGATGCCGACGTCGCCGAGCATGGCGGCGAGCGCCTCGGCCACCTCGACGCCCTTGTTGACGATGCCGTCGCTCGTCATGAAGCGGATGGAGAAGCCGTTCGGGTAACCGGCCTCGGCCAGGAGCTCCTTGGCGCGCTCGGGGTCGTACGGGTAGGGCTGGAAGTCGGCAGAGTAGCCGGCCATGTCGGGGCGGAAGATGGTCGCGAGGGGCGTGCCGTAGCCGTTCAGGACGGCGTCGATGAGGAGCTGCCTGTCGACGGCGTAGCTCATGGCCTGCCTGACGCGGACGTCCTGGAGGGGCTTGGCGCCGTTGAGCAGGTCCATGTGCATCATCACGGTGCGGCGCCCGGAGTTGGCCTCGACGCGCAGGTTGGGATCGGCGTCGACGAGCGGGATGGCGTCGTAGTTGAGGCCGGTGATGATGTCGACCGTGCCGGCCTGGAGCTCCGCGAGGCGCGTGGAGGCCTCGGGGATCGGGCGGAACACGAGCCGGTCGACGCTGGGGCGGCCGTTCCAGTAGTCGTCGTTGGCTTCGAGCACGAGGCGCTGACCGAGGACCCATTCGACCAACTTGTAGGGGCCGGTGCCGATCGGGTGCGTCCCGAACTCCTCCTCGCTGACGGAGGCGGTGTAGACGGGCGGCACCATGTGGAGGCCGGCGATCTTCGCGATGAAGACCGGGTCCGGCGTCTTCAGGTGGATGAGCACGTGGTAGTCGTCGACCACGTCGACATCGCCGATCTGCCGGAAGTCGGTGTTGAAGCGCACGGCGTTCGGGTCGAGGATGCGCTCGATCGAGTAGCGCACGGACTCGGCCGTGAACGGCTCGCCGTTGTGGAACGTGACGCCTTCGCGAAGCGTGAAGCTCCACGACAGGTCGTCGATCTGCTCCCACGAGGTGGCCAGCGCCGGCGTGACGGACATCATGTCGCCGCTCAACTGCACGAGGCCCTCGAACAGGTTGAACAGGAGGTGACCGCCGTTGGCGCCTCTCGTCTTGTGCGGGTCGCCGGACGGCGGGTCGTCCGTCAGGGCGATGGTCACGGTCGTAGGCCCGGCGCTCTGCGCGTGGACGAACGAGCTGAAGAGTAGCAGTGAAGCCAGGAGCGTGAGGATCAAGTGCCTGCGTCGCATGTGCGTTACCTCCGAAGCGTGTCTGTCTTGCCAACCCCCGCCTATCAACGGAGTCGATTATCTACGGCCTAGATGAACCTCCTTACCGGCGAGTCGCGCGCCGGTCCGTACCCCGCCTCGCCGTTCCCCGAGCCGCCCGAGCGCTTCATGCCGGCTCCGCCGAATCGAGGTCGGCGATGATGAAGGCGTAGTCACCCGGCTGGACGGCAGACGGCAGGACGCGCATCTGGAGCAGCGCGGAGCGCGCGTAAGGCGCGCGTATCTCCCCGACCTGCTCGAGCGAGTAAGGGTTCATGACCGTGCCGAGCACGGTGCCGCCCGCCACCTCGCCGTCGATGACCTCGAGTCCGACGGTGGGGTGGAAGATCCCGCCGACCGGGACGCGCACGAGGGTGCGCCTAGTGAGCAGCACCTGCTGCTCTGCGGGCCGGACGATGGCGCCGTCGAGCATATGGAGCGCGCGCATGACGTTGAGCACCCCGGTCGAGGCGCGCTGCAAGTAGCGCGGGTCGGTATACAGCGTGCTGCCGCCGATCTCGGCCAGGACCGCCGGGATCCCGCGCGACGCCGCGTAGCTCGTGATGGAGCCCTCCGAATGCGAGCCGCGGTAGAGGAGCTTGAGCCCGAAAGCCCGCGAGAGGTGCTCCGTTACGCCGTTCCCGGAACCGTCCGACTTCACGAAGGTGTAGTGGATGACGCGCTCGATGGCGCCGCCGTCGATGTGAAGGAGGCAGTCGCTGCGGTCGACGAGCGGGGCGATGGCGGCGGCGATGCGCTGGCTCAGCCACCCTTCCTCGCTGCCGGGGAACTGGCGGTTTAGGTCGAGCATGTCGAGCGGGCTGTTACGGGTGTTGGCCGCCAGCGCGGGAGGGTTCGCTACCGGAACCGCTATGACCGTCCCGTGCAACCGCGCGAGGTCGATACTCGCCAGCGCCGTGCGGATGGCGTCGATCGCGAAGATCTCCTCGCCGTGGACGACCCCGACGACCATCAACGTCGGCCCCGGGTGCGCGCCGTTGAGCACGTGGAGCGGCACGCTGAGGGAGTAGCCGCCCGCCACGTCGGCCACCGGCAGGCGGGTCGCGCCGCGCGCGCCGGGCGCTACCTCGAGCCCCAGGTGACGGAAGGCGCTCATCTGCCGCTCCAGGTCTGCTCGAAGACCCGCAGCCAGTTGCCGCCCAGGATGGCGATGACCTCCTGGTCGCTGAACCCGCGCGCCACGAGGCCGCGCGTGACGTTCGGCCATTCGAACACCGTGTCGAAGCCGGCGACGTACTTCTCGTCGATGCCGTACCCGCCCCAGGCGCCCGGCACCAGGCTCCCGAACTGGAAGCGGAAGACGGACTCGCCGAGGGTCTTGCCGCCGAACAGGTCGGTGCCGATGCCGACGTGCTCGACCCCCACGAGCTCGGCCACGTAGACGATGTGGTCGAGGAAGTCGTTCAGGGTGGGGCGCAGGCCGCGCTCCTTCTCGCAGAACTGCGAGTGCGGGCACAGGCCGACCAGCCCGCCCGTCCCCGCAGCGGCCCGGATCTGCTCGTCCGTCAGGTTGCGGGGGTGGTCGGTGAGGGCCTTGGCGCAGGAGTGGGAGAACACGACGGGCGCGCGCGAGCAACCCGCCGCGTCGAGAGACGTCCGTTCGCCCGTGTGGGAGAGATCGACCGTCATGCCGACGCGGTTCATCTCGAGGACCACGCTGCGCCCGAACGCCGTGAGCCCCTGGTCGACGCGTTCCATGCAGCCGTCGCCCAAACGGTTGCGCTGGTTGTACACGAGGTTGGCTACCCGCACTCCCAGCTCTTGGAAGATCCTCACGAGGTAGGTGTCGCCTTCGAAGGGGTCGGCAGCCTGCAGTCCGTAGACGAGGCTAAGCACTCCGTCCGCGTCGGCGCTCCATACGTCGGCCACGTTCTGCGCGCGGCGCACCCTGCCCCTGGCGACCTCGTCGAGACACAGGTAGTCGTAGACGCGCCGGATCGTCGTCCGCGCGTCCTCTCCCGGCATGGCGATGGTCTCGTTGCTGACACCGACGCCGCTCCTGCGGTACTGGTCGATCCTGTCGGCGCCGTCGACGTCCGGAGCCGGGCGCATGAGCATTGAGCCCCCGAGGCCGTCCACGATGAGCGCCTGTGCGTGGAGCGCGGTGGCGCGCTGTTCCTGCTCTCTGTCGAGTCCGAGATCGAACGCTTCCTGCACGTCGTCTAGCTCCCGTCGTGGAGGCCGGCTCACGGTCGGCTGTCCGCTTGATTGACTGATTGTCAGACAATCTGTGGGTCTGATAATATTGGGGCGTCGAGGCGTTGTCAATACGGAAGTGTCCTCGGTAACCGCAGCGACGAGAGAGGAGGCTGCAGCTTGCTGCAGAATGAGGAATGTCCGTTTTCACTCGAGTAGACAGGTCGAGCGTCTCAGACACCGTGATCGACCAGATCATGGCCCTGATCAGCACCGGCGCGCTCAAGTCTGGCGACCGCCTACCGACCGAGCACGGCCTGAGCGAGCAACTTGGGGTCGGGCGCTCCTCGGTCCGCGAGGCGCTCAAGGCCCTGGAGATGCTCGGGCTCGTCACGCGCCGCAAGGAAGGCTCGTTCGTGAGCGCCGAGATGAGCATGCCGGCTTTGACCAAGGCGCTCTACGTCGACATGTTGGCGCGCGAGCTGGAGATCCGGCACGTCTACCAGGTCAGGCGCCTCCTCGAGACCGAGCTGGGCGAGCTCGCCGTGACGAACCTGGAAGACGACGACCTCGCGGAGCTGGAGGCCTTGTGCCTCAGCATGGAGAGCACTCCGGACACCGACATTCAGCGGCACGTGAAGCTCGACCGGCAGTTCCATCGCACCTTGAGCGAGCTCGCCGGCAACCCCGTCATGACGCGTCTGTGGGAGGTGACGTTCGAGGTGCTGCTCGAGGTCAGGCAGCGCATCCCGTTCACTCCGCAGAACATCAGACATAGTGACGCCCGCCACCGGGTCCTCCTCGACGCGCTGCGCGAGCGCGACCCTGCCAAGGTGCGGCAGACGATCGCCGAGACCCTGGAGAACGGCGAGGCCCGACTCGTCGAGCGCCTGGCGCAGCTCGAGGCCGAGAACGACGGGGCGGCATGAGACCTTAGGAGGAAGACGAGCAGTATGAGTAGCAGCACGGTCGCAACCACGCCAGACGGCGTACACGCCAACTCCATCGTCATCGACGGCCTGTTCTGCAAGCTGTACTCGCCGATCCCGCCGCAAGGCGGTATCGACGACCTGATGTTCGACCACATCCTCGCGAGCGGCGTCACGGCGTTCTGCAACTCCATCGTGGCCGATGCCTACCCGCAGTCGATGCAAGAAGCGATGATGAACCTGTACCACGAGCACGGCATCGCGGAGGCTTTCCCCGAGAAGTCGCTGGTCGTCAGGAGCGTCGACGACATCCACGAGGCCAAGCGCAGCGGCCGGGTCGGCATCGTCATGTCCACCCAGGGGCTCGCGTGCATCGGCGAGGACACGCGCAACCTCTGGGTGCTGAGCAACCTCGGCATCAAGATCGCGCAGATCACGTACAACGAGCGCAACGCCATCGGCTGCGGCTGCATGGAGCCGAACGACACGGGCCTCACGCGCGTCGGCCAGAAGGTCGTCGAGGAGATGAACCGCCTCGGCATGGTCGTCGACCTGTCGCACGTCGGCCAGCGCACGGCCCTGGAGGCCGCCAAGCACTCCAAGGCCCCCGTGATCGTCTCGCACGCTGGGGTCAAGAAGCTCAATCCGCACAAGCGCAACGTGACGGACGAGCTGATCGACACGGTCGCCGCCACGGGCGGCGTCATCGGCCTATGCCCGCACTCCATCATGGTCGAGAAGGAGCGCAGGCAGTGGCCCACCGTCGACGACTACATCGACCACATCCAGTACGTCGTGGAGCGCGTCGGGATCGACCACGCCGCGATCGGGACGGACAACTTCCAGTACGACACCCACTACGTGCGCGTCAGCCGCGCCAACTTCGAGCGGACGTTCCCGGGCTTCTTCGGCGGCTACCCGGAGGACCAGAAGCACGCCAAGGGGTTCTCGAAGTGGTCGGATTGGCCGAACCTCACGGCCTCGCTCCTGCGCCGCGGGTTCAGCGTCGAGGACACGCAGAAGGTGCTGGGCGGCAACTTCATGCGCGTGTTCGGCGCGGTCTGGCGGTAAGGCGGCCCGGCGGCGTGCCGGCCGGGGCCGCGTAGGCCCGGCTCCAGGCAGCTGCCCACCGGGGGCCCGCATTACAGCGCGGGCCCCCGGCTTCTCGCGGTCGACGCCCCGGCCGGGCCGCGCGTCCTTCGGGCTCCCTCAGAACCAGAACTGGACGGCGTTGTTGCTGTGGAAGTTGGTGCCGTCGACCGGCCCGGTCAGCACGGTCTCCGCAGTCATCTGACCGGCAGCCGACGCGCCTTGTACGTTCGCGTTCCAGGTGTTGCCGGCGGCCCTGACGGCGCCGATGGAGGAGTCGAAGGCGTACAGGCCCGCCAGACCGTTCGCCCGGATCGTGTTGAGCCCGGGGTCGAGGCTGTTGCCGAGGTCGGCCATCGACACCATCGACGTCACCGTGCCGAAACCCCGCAGGTAGACGCCGCGACCGCCGTTCAGCTGGATGGTGGTGCCCCTGAGCAGGAGCGAGGCAGGCTCGAAGAAGGACACGCCTTCCGCGGCGTTGCCGCTGATGGTGGCGCCCCGGACCTCCACCCTGCCGAAGCCGCTGACCTGCAGCCCGAAGCCAAGGTTGTCGACTATCCGTGTCCCCTGGATGTAGAGGGTTCCGCCCTCCTCGAGGTCGTCGTCGCCGACCATCTGCACGGCCGGTAGGCCGGAGCTCGCCCCCGTGACCTTGCCGCCGTTCAGCCACAGCTCGCCGAGGAAGTCCTGGGCGCTCACCCCCATCTCTCCGGCGCCGTCGATGGTGACGTTGTCGAGGGTCACCTTGGCAGTGGAGTCACGCACGTAGACCGCGCTGCGAACGGTATCGGTGACGGTCATGTCCGACAACGTCACCTCCGGTTCGCCGCCGGGGACGTAAAGGGAGTAGTTGGCGTTCGCGACGGTCAGGTTGGAGGCGCTGAGCCGCGCGGTCTCCGACGCGAAGAGGCCGATGTTGCCTCCGCTCACGCTGCCGCCGGTCAGCGTCACGGTGGCGTCCTCGATCGCCCTGACGGCGCCGGCCGAGGCCAGGTTCTGGAAGACGCACGACTGCACGGTGACCTCGCTGTCGCCGGCCGCCGAGACCGCCTGGACCTTGATCCCGACGAACGTCACACCCACCAGCCTCACTTCCCCGCTGCTGGCGGTGATGCCCACCTCGAAGTCCTGGATGCGCAGGTCCTTCACGGCCCCGCCGGAGGCGAACGTCAGGGCCGTCTTCGTGCCCGCCACGGCGCTCACGAGCACGGCGTCCCCGGCGGTCACCGACCCGAGGGTGACGCCCTTCGGAACCGCGAGCGGCCACGCCTCGTCTCGGTACGTGCCGGCCTGCAGGTAGACCTCGCCGCCCTCCTTAACGAGCTCGAAGGCACGGCCTAGGGTCTTGAGTGGCTCGGTGGTCGTGCCCTTGGCCGCGTCCGAGCCGGACGTCGGGTTGACGAACAGCGGGCCGGGCGGGGCGGACGGGCCGCCGCATGCGACCACGAGCAGCGCTGCCAGCAGCAGCGCAGTCAGTAGTGAAGCGAGTCTACGCATCGTTCTGCCTCCCGGGAAGGAGCATAGGACGAAGACGCGGTTAGGTGGCTGGAGAGACGAGGGCCGGGCCGGGGCTCGGAACCGCCGCTCGGCGACCGGCCGGCGCCGCCGGCTAGCTGCGTCGCAAAGCCAGACCCGCGTACAGCAGGTTGACGGCCGCCAGCTGCGCCGTGCGCTCCAGCGCGCGGTGACCGTAGATGGCGCCCTCGCCGCAGAACGGCGTCTGCAGCGAGACGTCGGCGAGCTCGCGCAGGCGGTTCTCGCCCCATGAGGTGACGCAGATGACGCTCGCGCCCTTGCGCTTGGCATCGGCGACGATGTCGACGACCAGGGGCGTGTTGCCGGACATGGAGAAAGCGAGGACGACGTCGCCTTGGTCGTAGCGCTCCATGGCGACCTCCTCCGGCTCGTAGACGGAGAAGGTGGCGCACGGGATCCCGAGCCTCCTGAAGTAGTGCTGGGCGTGCCGCGCGGCGATGGCCGAGCCCCCCGTTCCCACCACCCGCAAGAACCGGGCGTCCTCCAGGAGGTCGAGGGCGGCGGCCAACCGCTCCCTGTCGAAGGTCTCGAACGTCTCCCGCAAGGCGTCCTGCATGCGGTCGAGGACGAACGAGATCAGCTTCTCCTCGGAGTCGACCTCGTCCAGCTCGACGCGCTCGCCCGCGGGACCGGCTCGCGTCGGGACGCTGACGGCCGCGCGTTTCAACTCCTTTATGCCGCGGAAGCCGATGCTGTTGCAGAAGCGGACGACGGTTGGCTCACTCACGCCGCTCTCCCTCGCCAGGTCGGCGATGGTGCAGTCGATGAGGCTCGCGCCGCGCGCGAGGGCGACATCGGCGACGCTGCGCTCCGCCCGACTGAGGCCGTCGTACTTCTGGAGGACACGCAGTCGCAACGCCTCCGAGCCATGGAAGCCAGCCAGTTCCACTACTCTCCTAACCTCCGCCGGCCCTGACGCTCGGCCGCGGTCGACGACCCTCGCCCGATCCTAAGCTTTGCCGGCGCTGCCGAAGAGCTCCATCTTGATCATGGCGACCCGCTTGCTCGCCTCGAGGCCGTCGGCGAGCAGGGCCCTGGTGGCGAAGCCTTTGCCCTTGAGGTCCCTGCCTTCCTCGATGTAGCGACGGACGGCGGCCGCGAACGCGAGCTGGCACTCGGTGTTGACGTTGACCTTGCAGACCCCGAGGTCGATCGCGCGGCGGACCATCGCGTCCGGGATCTCCGATCCGCCGTGGAGCACGAGCGGGATCCCGCCCGTGACCCGGCCGACCTCTTCGAGCACGTCGAAGCGCAGCCCGGGCCAGTCGGCGGGGTACTTGCCGTGGATGTTCCCGATGCCGGCCGCCAACATCTGCACCCCGAGCTGGGCTAGCAGGCGGCACTCCTCCGGATCGGCGCACTCGCCCATCGCGGCGACGCCGTCCTCCTCCCCACCGATGGCGCCGACCTCGCACTCGAGCGACACGCCCGCCTCACGGCAGACGTCGACGAGGTGCGCCGTCTGCCGCAGGTTCTCCTCGATGGGCAGAGCCGACCCGTCGAACATGACCGACTTGAAGCCGGCCGCGATGGCCTCGAGCGCTTCGTCGTAGCTGCCGTGATCGACGTGCAGGGCGACGGGCACGGTGATACCGAGGAAGTCGATGAACGGTTTCACCGTGCCGACGATGGTGCGGTAACCGCCCATGTACTTGGCGGTCCCGCTCGACACCCCGAGGATGACCGGGGAGCGCAGCTCCTGCGCGGCGAGCAGGTAGGCGCGTATCGACTCCATGTTGTTGAGGTTGAACTGCCCGACGGCGTAGCCGCCGCGCTTGGCATCTTCCATCATCTCTGTGCAAGACACATATCCCATGATCGGCCCCTCCTAGGGCCTGCCGTTCTTCACGTCTAAGGTGGTCGCCGGATCGTTCGTCACGCGACCACTCGTCACAAAGCCAGGTCGCGGTTCTTGGAGAAAAGCATGAAGAGCGCCAGAGAGAGCACGGTGAACAGCATCAAGATGGTCGCGACCGCCGAGGCGGGGCCGTCGACGCCGCGGCTGACGAGGACGTAGATGGTCAGCGTGAGGGTCTGCGTCTTGGCGCTGTAGAGCATGATCGAGGCCGACAGCTCCGTCAGGATGGTGACCCAGCTCAGGATGGCGCCGGCGATGATGCCGTTGGCCATCATGGGCGTGGTTATGCGGAAGAACGTCTTGAGCTTGGACGCGCCCAGGCTGATGGCCGCCTCCTCCGTGGCGACCGGGATCTGCTGGAGGATCGCGACGCTGCTCCTGATCGTGTACGGGCTCCGGCGGATGCACATGGCGACCACCATGATCAGCACCGTCCCGGTCAGGACCAGCGGGCGGGAGCTGAAGGCGAGCGCGAGGGCGATCCCGACAACGGAGCCGGGGATGATGTAGGGGAGCATCGACATCGTGTCGATGGTGTTGTTGAGGACGCTGCGGCGCCTGACGACCATGTAGGCGATGAGGATGGACATCAGGACGACCACCACGAGGCTCAGCCCGCCGATGAGCAGCGTGGTCGGCAACGCCTTGCTCACGTAGCGCCACGCCTCGCGGTAGCTGTCGAACGAGTAGCCGGCCACGAAGTTGCCGAAGACGTTCGTCTTGCGGAAGGAGCTGTAGGCCAGGTAGGCCTGGGGGAGCATGCTCACCGTCACGACCAAGTAGGTGAAGGCGTGGATCAGCACCGACGCGAGGGGCTTGGCCCGCTTCGGCTCGATGCGGTTCATCGCGTTCATCTTGAAGCTGAAGCGGTTGGCGGCGAGCTTCTGCAGGAGGAAGACGATGGCGGTGATGGCGATGGCCACCACGCTGATGGCGGCGGCGAAGCTGTAGTTCTGCGAGGTCTCGCCGACGTACTGCTTGTAGATCTCGACCGGGAAGGTCCGGTAGCCCTCGCCGATGACGAGGGGGGTACCGAAGTCCGCCATCGCGCGCATGAAGACGAGCAGGGCGGACGCGAGGATCGAGGTCATGCATAGCGGCAACACGATGCGAAAGAAGCGCTTCAGGTTGCTGGTGCCAAGGCTCTGCGAGGCCTCGAGCAATGACCGGTCCACGTTGCGCAGCGCCCCGCTGACGTAGAGGAACACCAACGGGTACAGCTGCAGCGTGAGGACGAGGACGACCCCGTTGAAGCCGTAGATCGTCGGGATCTCGATGCCGATGGAGTTGCGCAGGAAGCGGGTGATGAGACCCGAGCGCCCGAGCAGCAGGATCCAGGCGTAGGCGCCGACGAACGGGGCGGACATGGAGCTCAGGACGATCAGCACCTGGACGATCGAGCGGCCCCTGATGACGTAGAAGTTATAGAGATATGCGAGCGGGATGCCGACGAGCAGTGCGAAGCACATCGTGGCGAAGGACAGCTTGAAGCTGTTCAGCACGGTGTTCAGGTAGTAGCGCTCGCTGAAGAAGCGCTGGAAGTAGCGCAGCGAGAAGGCGCCGTCGGCGCCGAGCACGGAGTCCTTCAGCATCCCTAGGAGCGGGTAGACGAGGAACAGCACGTAAACGGCCAGGATGCCGATGCTGACGAGGTGCCACAGCTCCAGCCGCTTGGGCGAGCGGGTCATACGGCCGTACCGGCGGCCATCAACGAAGCGGCGCCCGACTCGTCGAAGACGTTGATCTTCTCGGCCTTGATGCCAAGGTACACGACCCCCGCCCGTTCGGTCGGGTCCTCCATGACCGACTCCTGGACGATCTCGATCGACTCGCCCGAAGGCAGCCGCACGTGGTAGTGCGTGTTGAGCCCCAGGAACACGCTGCGCTCGACCGTCCCCTGGAGGACGCCGGTGCCGGGCGCGGCGATGTAGAACTCCTCGGGCCGGATGGAGACCTTCACGCTCTGCGGTCCCGCGTCGTCGGCGAGGGTCGTCAACGGAACGCGCGCGCCCGCGACCGAGACGCCGGCCTCGGGGCCGCTCCTATAGAGCTCGCCCCGCAGGACGTTGGTGTGGCCGATGAAGGTGGCCACGAAGAGGTCGGCCGGTCGTTGGTAGAGCGCCCTTGGAGTGCCGATCTGCCTGATGACCCCGCCGTTCATCACGGCGATGCGATCGGAGACCGCCATGGCCTCCTCCTGGTCGTGCGTGACGTAGACGGTCGTGATGCCGACGCTCCGCTGGATCTCCTTTATCGCCTCGCGCATCTCCAGGCGGAGCTTGGCGTCGAGGTTGGAGAGCGGCTCGTCCATGAGGAGCACGTCGGGATGGATGGCCAAGGCCCTGGCGAGCGCGACCCGCTGCTGTTGGCCGCCGGACAGGCGCTCTGGCAGGCGGTCCTGGTACTCGGCGATGCGCACCAGGGAGAGGAACTCGTCCGTGCGCGCCGCGATCTCGTCTGGCGGCAGCTTGCGGTTCCGCAGCCCGAAGGTGATGTTGGCCCGCACCGTCATGTGCGGGAAGATAGCGTAGTTCTGGAACACCATCCCGATGTTCCGCCTGGCGGGGTCGAGGTCGTTGATGCGGGTGGTGTTGAAGTAGAAGTCGCCGCCCTCGATGGAGTTGAACCCCGCGATCATCCTTAGCAGGGTCGTCTTGCCACAGCCGCTCGGCCCGAGCAGCGTGAAGAACTCCCCCTCGCGGATCCGCAGCGAGAGATCCGGGATGATCACCGCATCGCCGTAGCGCTTAACGGCGTTCTCGATGGTGATGCTGACGCTCATCCGCGCGGTCCTTCCCCTGGCTGGTAGGAGCCGCGGCGGGCGGGGCTCCTACCAGCGCTGAACGTGAGCGCCCTGGCGACCTTGCTCCGCGGCCGCGCTCGCGCCGGGGAAGGGTCCGACTTCCAGCGGCTCTGAAGTCAGTTGTTGTGCTTGACGTACAGCGCCTGGAACCGCGCCAGGATCTCCTCCCGGTGGTCGCTCAGGTACTGATGATCGGAGTCGACGATGAGGATGTCGGCCGCGTCCGTCAGGTACGGGTTGGTCGTCGGGATGGTGGTGTTCGCCTGACGCGCCGTCGAGGTGGCCCACAACGTCTGCGCCTCGTCGGAGACGACGTAGTCCATGAACAGCTTGGCGAGGTCCAGGTTGCGCGCGCCCTTGACGATCGCGGAGGCGAAGGGGAAGGCCGAGGTGCCCTCCTCCATGTACACGATCTTGACGGTGTCGTCGAACCCGGCCTCGTAGTACGACACGGCCGGCGCCTCGTAGGTGAGGCCGACGACGTACTCGCCCTCGTACACGGAGCGGAAGGGGATGCTGGAGCTGGAACCGATGACCAGGCCGTTGGCGAGGAGCTGGTCGACGTACTCCCACGCCGCGTCGCTCTCGTAGCCGCCCATGGTCACCAACATCGTGGCCAGCATGTTCCAGGCGGACGAGGACGCCGAGGGGTCGGCCCAGATGAGCTTGCCCTTCAACCGGGGGTCGAGGAGGGAGCGGAAGCCCGTGATCTCGTCCGCGTCGATGCCGGCGCGCTTGGCGGCGTCGTAGCTGACGAGCAGGTTCTCGAGCTGGATGGTCATCCACGTCAGGTAACCGCTCGTGTTCCGCATGGACTCGGGCAGGCTGGCGTCCGTGGAGGACACGTACTCTTCCCAGAGGCCCAGGCCGGCGTCCGCGTAGCTGAGCCCACCGAACATGACGTCGGCCTGAGGGTTGGCGGCCTCGGAGCGGATGCGCGTCTTCAGCTCGCCGGCGCCCGCTTGCACCGACTCCACCTTCACGTTCGGGTACTTGCCCTGGAAGCCCTGCTCGATGATGAGCTTGTACTCGATGTCGTAGGTGGTCGTGTAGATGACCAGCGTGCCGGTCACGGACGGGTCGCTCTGGGCCTGAGCCAGGCCGACGAAGGCCAACAGGGCTGCTAGTGCTGTCAGGACGGTGCGCTTCACTTCGTTACCTCCTTGGGTGTTGCTTGCTTCGGCGTTGCGTTCTTCGCGTTGCTTGCCTCGAGCCCGGACTCGACCGTCGCCCAGTCCGGGATCCCCCGACGTCCACCCATCTGCCCACACTTCTTCCCCGCGGCGTACTGCGCGAACCGGATGCACTCCTCCACGCCCTTCCCTCGCAGGCGCGCCGCCAGGAAGGCGCCGTGGAACACGTCGCCCGCGCCGGTGGTGTCCACCACCGCCACGCTGAAGGCCGGGTAGTGCCTCACCTCGCCCCCAAGGACCGCGTAGACGCCGTCCTGGCCGACCGTGGCGGCCACGAACTCCGGCCCCCACGTGCTCATCTCCAGGAGGGCCTCGCTCAAGCTCCCCTTGCCGGAGACGAGCATGGGGTACACGGAGTTGGTGATGAGGACGTCGGCCATGCCGGCGAGCCTGCGGTTCAGCGCGTTGTCGCTCTGCCGCGTGGAGCCGTCGAGCGAGACGGTCACGCCGTGGTCCTTCGCGAGTGCGGCGGCCCGCACGGCGTTCTCGTAGTGGGTCCCGTCAAGGTGCAGGACCTTGGCTCCGCTCAGCACCTCTCGCTGGCGCTCGCTCCACGCGATGGGCGGCATGCGGTCCTTGAAGGGGAACTTCGTGCGGGTACCCCGCGTGGGGCAGATCATCACGTAGGAGGAGAGGCTCCTGACGCCCTCCAGGCGATCGACGGCGGAGATGTCCACCCCCTCCCGCAGGAGCTCGTCGGCGATCTCGTCGCCGATGCGATCAGCGCCGAGGTTGCCTATCAGCGCGGCGTCGATCCCCAACCGGGCGGCCGCCACGGTGGCGGTAGCCGCGGCGCCGCCGCCCTGGAACTCGATCTCCGTGATGCGCGTGGAGCCGTCCTCGGGCGGGTACGCCTCGACGACGCAGAGGTGGTCCTGGCAGATGTGACCAACCCCGACCAGCTCCGGCACGGAAACCTCCTGGAGGAAGCGTTACGCGCAGCGTAGCAGTCTCATCAGAAGCTGTCAATATTCTGTAGTAAACTTATCATGTTCGGCGCGACGCTCCGAGCCGCCGAGCGCCGGCTGGCGGCCCGACGCGCACCGCCCCGCCGGGAGGGCCTAGAGGTAAGGGTCGCGAGCGTCCCTGAGCCAGTCCCCGATGGTGTTGACCGCCAGAACGGTCAACGTTATGGCCACGCCGGGCAGCGTGGCGAGCCACCATGCGGACGACATGTACTGCCGCCCGGTGGCCAACATGGTGCCCCAGGTCGGGATGGCGGGCGGAACACCCAACCCCAGGAAGGTCAACGAGGCCTCGGCCACGATGACGGCGCCGACCTGGAGGCTGGCGATCACGATCACGGAGGCGAGGATGTTCGGGAAGATATGCCGCCACATGACGCCCGACTTGACCACCCCTAGGGCCTCGGCGGCCGTCACGTACTCGGTCTCGCGCAGCGCCAGGACCTGAGCCCTGACGGTCCGGGCGTAGTCGAGCCAGCCGGTCAGGGCGAGCACGAAGACGATGTTCTTGAGACCAGGTCCCAGGGTCGCCATGAAGACGATGGCGAGCAGCAAGAACGGGAACGCCAAGAAGATGTCGACGGTACGCATGAGCACGGCGTCGACCCGGCCGCCCAAGTAGCCGGCGGCCAGCCCGAGGCCCGTCCCTATGCTCGCCGCGATGACCACCACGGACAGCCCGACCAGCAGCGATACGCGGGCGCCGTGGATGAGCCGACTGAGGACGTCGCGGCCCAACTGGTCGGTGCCGAGGGCGTGCGTCTGCTCGCTGCCGACCAACGGCACGGGCGGGAGGAGCCGGCTGCGGAGGCTCTGCCTGGCCGGGTCGTGCGGAGCGAGGTACGGCGCGGCGACGGCCGCGACGGCCAACACGAGGAGGAACGCCACGGAGAGCGCCGCTGCCGGCCTCCTCAGCAACGCCTTGGAGTAACCGGGCCGCTTCTGCCCGCCCGCGGGCCGGCTCATCGGTACGTCACCCTGGGATCGATCAGCGCGTACAGCAGGTCGACGAGCAGGTTCAGGGCCACGAAGCCGAAGGCGATGACGAGGACGGCCGCCTGCACCACCGGGTAGTCGTAGTCGTTGATGGACTGGATGAGGAGCCGGCCGATGCCCGGCCACGCGAAGATGGTCTCGGTGATGATGGCGCCCCCAAGCAGATGCCCCATCTGCAAGCCGACGATGGTCACGACGGGAAGCAGGGCGTTCCTGAACGCATGGCGGTAGACGACCTTCATGGGCGTCTGGCCCTTGGCGTAGGCGGTCCTGACGAAGTCGGCCCGCAGCACCTCCAACATGCTGGAGCGCGTCAAGCGCGCGACGATGGCCGCCAAGCCGGTGGCCAGCGTGATGGCGGGCATGATGAGGTGACGGAAGGTTCCCGAGCCGGACGGCGGCAGCCACCTGAGCTGCACGCCGAACAAGAGGATGAGGATGATGGCCAGCCAGAAGTTGGGGACGGCGCGGCCCAGCACGGCCAGGTTCGTGGCCACCGTGTCGACGGCGGAGCCGCGGTTCACGGCCGCCGTGACCCCGAGCGCGATGCCGCCGGGGACCCCGACCAAGAGCGCGCCCATGGTGAGCAGCACGGTGTAAGGGACCCTCTGGAAGACCAACTGGAAGGCCGGGAGGCCGAAGGTGTACGACGTGCCGACGTCGCCAGAGACCAGGCCCCTGAGGAACCGCACGAACTGTAGCCACAGGGGCGCGTCCAGCCCCAGCGCGCGCCTGATCGACTCCAGGTCGGCCATGGACCCTTCCGGGCTCATGAGCAGCCGCGCAGGGTCGCCGACCACCCTGAGGAGCACGAAGGCCAAGGCCGTCACCGCGAGGATCACGAGCAGCGCTTGGACGAGGCGCCCCGCGAGGTACTCCGCCATCCAGTCTCCCTCCAGAGGTTCCGAGCTGCTCGGGCGCGCGAGGACGCGCGCCCGAGCAGCCGTTCGTTCAGCGGTGGGCTAGCGGATGGAGATGTCCATCCCAAGCACGTACTCGTCCTTCCGCGCGGACCAGTCGAGGCGTTCGTTGACGCCGTACAGGTTCGCCTGGAGGAAGAGCGGGACCTGCAGCATCTCGGCGTACAGGTAGTCCTGGAGGTCGTGGGCCATGCCCAGGCGGACCGCGTCGTCGCCTTCCGAGGCGAAGGCGTCGATCCGGGCGTCCAGCTCGGGGATCCTCGTGAACGAGGACGTGCCGGAGGTGTGTAGCAGCCCGAGCAGGGCGCTCGTGGCGTCCGGGATGCCGGCGCCCCAGTTGGCAAGCCACATGGGCTCGACCTCGCCGGGCTGGAGGTTGTCGCGGTTGACGTTGGCGATGTACATGTTGCGCCTGACCTGATCGGGCACGACGACGACCTCCGTGACTATGCCCACGTCCGTGAGCATCGACGCGACCGCCTCCGCGACCTCCAGGCCCTTGTTGATGACGATCTCGCTGGTGAGCATCCGCACGGCGAAGCCGTCCGGGTAACCGGCCTCGCTCAGCAAGCGCGCCGACTCGTCGGGATCGTAGGCGTAGGGCTCCAGCGTCGGATCGTAGCCGAACATGTCCGAGCGCCACAGGGTGGCCAACGGCTCGCCGTAGCCGCCGAGCAGCGTGTCGATCAGGAGCTGCCTGTCAACGGCGTGGGCGATGGCTTGGCGAACGCGGGCGTCTTGCAGCGGCTCCAGGCCCGCGATGTGGTCCATGTTCAAGAAGACGGTGCGCCTACCGGGCGCGGCCTCCACCCGGGTGGCAGCGTTGCCGTCTATCTGCTTCAGGTCGTCGTAGTTCGGGGCTGCGATGATGTCGACCGTACCGGCGAGGAGCTCCGCCAGGCGCGTCGACGCTTCCGGGATCGGACGGAACACCAGGCGGTCCACGGCCGGCCTACCCGCCCAGTAGCCGTCGAACGCTTCCATCACGAACGGCTGCCCCGGCTGCCAGCTGACGAACTTGTAGGGGCCGATGCCTACCGGGTTGAGCGCGTACTGCTCCTCGGAGACGGAGGAGGTGTACTGCGGGGGCACGACGAGGAAGCCGGCCAACACCGCCAGGAAGCTGGGGACCGGGGCCTTGAGCCGGACCTCGACTACGTAGTCCTCCACCGCTTCGACCGCCTCGAAGTTGGGGAAGTCGGAGTTCAGGCGGACCGCGTCGGGGTCCATGAGGCGCTTGAACGAGTACTCGACCGCGGCGGCGTTGAAGGGCTCGCCGTTGTGGAAGGCGAGACCCTCCCGCAGCTGGAAGCGCCAGGTGAGCGCGTCGAGCTGCTCCCAGGACGAGGCGAGCATGGGAGACACCCTCTCCATGTCACCGCTGAGCTCCACGAGCCCGGCATGCAGGTTGAAGAGGATGTGTCCACCCTGAGCCCCGCGGGCCTTGTGCGGGTCGCCGCCCGGGGGATCGCCGGCGAGGCCTACCACGACCTCCCGCTGCCCCTGCGCGGCGGCGAAGCCGCCCAGCGCGAGAGCCACCGGGAGGAGTATCAGTAGTAACGAACGTACCTTGCGCACTTCGTTCACGTCCCTTCTAGGGTGAGAGTAGCTGCGTAACCACCTGACCGCTTGGTTGGCGAGGTCACCTCCGATCGTCGACGACGAGTCACAGCCCCAGCAGGCGCTTGGCCGTGCCGCTCAGGATCTTCGTGCGCGCCTCATCGGTGAAGGCCATCTCCTTGATCGGATCGAGGTTGTGCTTGAACCGCCAGAGCTTCGTGGGGCTGGCGTCGGAGCCGTAGATGACCTTGTCGTCCGACCTGATCCAGCTCAGCAGCTCCGGACCGATGTTGGGGATCAACCGCGCGATGTTCGTGAAGCGCACGGAGGTGTCCATGTACACGTTGGGGTGCTTGCCCACGATGTAGGGGTCGTGGGAGAACGGCTGGCCGTGCGCCATGATGATCGTGGTGTCCGGGTGCCGGATGGCCAGCTCGTCGAAGAGCAGCGAATCACCGAAGCGGATGACGCCCGTCCTCAGGAAGACGCCGCCCGTGTGGAAGAGCACGGGTATGCGCAGCTCCGCGCACTTGTCCATGAGCGGGGCCAGGCGCGGGTCGTCCACGGAGAAGTGCTGGATGGGCGGGTGGAGCTTCAGGCCCTTGAAGCCGGAGGCGATGAGCGCTTGCAGGTCCTTCACGGCGTTCTTGTGCGTCGGCATCACGGACGCGAAGCCGATCAACCTGTCCGGATGTTGAGCCACCACCTTCTCGATGTGGGGGTTGGCCTTGTCGAGCGTCTCCTGGTCGGCCCCCAACGACTGGATGACCGAGATGTCGATCCCCTGGGCGTCCATCTCCGCCAGGAAGGCCTCCAGGTCGGTGCCGGGCTGCACGTGGGTGTGAAAGTCAATGATCACAAAGACCTCCTCTTGAGCTTGGGGGGATTGTCGACTTCCACGAAGATAGCATTGTGGCTTCTACCGTTGTCAAGTTCTCCGTCCATCACGCATTTATCCAGGCAGTGATTGACAGGGTCCCGGGCTCGACATACACTCCACGTCGAGCGATTGTCGACAAAAACGAGGAGGCAGAGATGGACCCGTTCAGACTCGAAGACGTGAGCGTAGCTCCGGGCACAACCGGGATGACCAACCTGCACGTTGGCAGGCTGTCGAGCGGCCACGACCTGGCGATCCCCGTCCACGTCGTGCACGGCTCGCGGCCCGGCAAGACCTTGATGGTCGTGGCCGCCATCCACGGCGAGGAGATCTACGCCACCAAGGTGATCAAGGAGCTCCTCGCGGCCACCGATCCCAAGTCGCTGTCCGGTACGTTGCTGCTGGTACCGGTCGGCAACCCGCTCTCGCTCGAGCAGGAGACCAGGAACACGCCGTTCGACATGCTCAACATGAACCGCGTGTTCCCCGGCAAGAAGGACGGGTGGATCTCCGAGCGCCTGGCGGCGGCCCTGGCCGACCTCGTCCCGCGCTGCACGGCTGTGATCCACATCGACGGCGGCTCAGTGGAGCGCCTGATCCACTACATCTACATCAAGGAGTCGCAGGACGAGTGGGCCAAGCAGACGCACGAGCTGTCGCGGCTCTTCGGCCTGAAGGTCGCCTACCGCGGACCGTTCTTCGAGGGCTCCCTCACCGCGTACGCGGCCCAGCTCGGCGTGCCGTGCATCGTTCCGGAGATAGGCGGAAGCCTGCTCATGCAGAACGGCGAGTACATGCAGGAAGCGCTGCGTGGGGTCCGCAACATCATGGTCCACTACGGCATGGTCGCCGGAGAGGTCGTCCTGCCGGACTCCCAGGTGGTCATGACCAAGCGCACCCTCATCCGCATACCGACCGGCGGGATCTTCGTGCCGCACGTCGGTCTGGCGGAGCTCAACGTGCCCCTGGCGAAGGACACCGTGCTGGGCACCATCTTCGACCCCTACACGCTCGAGGAGACGGGGCGCATCCTGGCGCCGTGGGACGACGCGATCATCTTCCAGATGCGCGCCCTGATGTCGGCCGTCCAACCGGGCGACTACGCGTACATCATCGGCGACGGCCAATCGGCCGTGCCGCTGAGACCGCTGGCCTGAGCCGCAGCGCCGCCGGCTCGACTCGCGTCGATCCAGCCGCCCGGCCGGCCAGGACGGCGTGTGGCGCACTCGCGTGACCGCAGTTATAGCTCGCCCCGGCGAGCTATAACTCTTTTCGCTTCGCGCTTCGTTACTTGGTGAGACCCGCCTCGGATACGCGCTGCCGCGTCTTGGCCCACTCCCCGTACGTGAACGGGACTCCCGCGGCGATCACCGCCGCCACCTGCACCTTGCCCGAGAGGATGATGCCGCGCACGCACTCGGCCGCCCCGTAGGCGTCCCGGCTCCAGATCAACCTGACCAACTCCCGCTTCCGCTCGAGGATCCCCGTCGACCTGCCGCTATCGAGACGCAGCAACCGCGAGTAGCGCGCGCCGCGCTTCCAGAACGTGTCAACGAGGGACACCAGCGTCTTGTTCTGGCAGAAGGAGTAGAGGAGGAGGTGGAAGTCGGTGTTCTGGGACTGGAAGTCCTTGATGTTGCCTTCAGCGGCCGCCTTCTCGAGGTTGGCGAAGGCCTCCATGAGCTGTGCCAACTGCTCGTCGGAGCACACCTCGACCGCGAGCCGGGTGCAGTAGGCCTCTAGAACGGCACGGACGTCGTAGAACTCTCCAGCCGCCCTCACGGTCAACGGCGCGACCCTGGCGCCCTTGCCCGGGGCGATCTCGACCAGCCCTTGCTGCGACAGCACCCGTAGAGCCTCGCGCAGCGGAGACCTGCTGACACCCAGGTCATCGGCTATCTCTATCTCGCGCAGGGGCGCACCGGGAGGATAGGTACCTTGGATTATGCGCTCGGTAAGCACGGACACGATGTGCTCCGTGAGGTTCTTCCTCTTGGTCGTGTGCTTACCGGTATGCGAAGTCATGGATCGTGGGGCCCTCCCACCCCGCTCTTACCTACCACCACCAGCCCGGCAGGTCGATGCCCACAAGTCTACCGGCCTCGCGCCATGTCGGCGCGATATCGGTCGGGTCGTGGCGTCTCCCGCATGCGGCGCGCCCGCCTGTGCTATGTTCTGCGCTAGGTGGCTGTCGACAGTCGACATATAGCCTGGGGCGTCCCCGGGTAAGCGCACGACCGCAACGCCGCCACATCCAGAACTGGTCCGCCACGACCGCCGGCCGGGCCAGAAAGGTCGGAGGGTCCAGTGGTAATCGACTTTCACACCCACATACAGCCGAGGACTGACGTCGATCACTTCCTCGCCGAGATGGACAAGGAGGGCATCCAGCTCTCCGTCGTCCTAGCGCTCGGTCAGGACCAGGAGGAGTTGGAGGAGTCCAACCGCCTGATCGCCTCGCTCGTCGAGAAGCACCCGAGCAGGCTCGCCGGCTTCGCTTCCGTCACCCCCACCCGCAAGAACGCCGTCAAGGACTTCGAGGAGCTGGTCAAGAACCACGGCTTCCGCGGCCTGAAGCTCCACCCACCCATCCAGCACTTCTCGATCGACGACCCCCGCGTCTCTCCGCTCATGGAGAAGTGCGCCGAGCTCGACCTGCCGGTCCTGTTCCACACGGGCGGGGTGTTCCTGCGCGAGGGCGTGATCCGCTTCGGCGACCCGATCCTCATCGACGAGCTCGCCATCCGGCATCCGAACACCACCATGATCATCGCGCACGGCAACCCGTTCGGCCCGGACCCCTACATCGCCGGCAAGCACCCGAACGTCTACCTGGACACGACGCTGACGTTCGCGCAGATCGCTAGGCTCATCCCGCGCGTCGGCCCCGAGATGATCGACTGGATGCGCTCGGACGACAAGATCCTCTACGGCTCCGACGCCAACCCGAACCGCACGTGGCGCTTCAAGTACAACCTCGACCCCATCCGCGAGATGGACGTTAGCGAGGAGTCGCGCGCCAAGATCCTGGGCGGCACCGCCCGCAAGCTGCTCAAGCTCGACTGACGGGGAGGAAACACATAGTGTCTGTGACGAGAAGCATGAGCCTCGACGATGCCCTGGCCAAGCTCTACGAGCATATCGACCGGAACTTCGACGGCTACCTCGAGGAGATCAAGAGGCTCGTGCGGCAGCCGAGCGTCGCCGCGCAGAACTGGGGCGTGCAGGAAGCCGCCACCATGGTCCGCGACATGATCCGCGACCTCGGGTCGAAGGACGTGCGCCTGGTCGAGTACGAGAGCGGCAGCCCCGTCGTCTACGGGCGCCTCGACAGCGAGGACCCCGACGCCGGCACCCTCATCGTCTACTGCCTGTACGACGTCCAGCCGCCCGAGCCCCTCGAGGAGTGGAACGTCGAGCCCTTCAGCGCCGACATCGTGGACGTCGCCGGGTACGGACCGTGCGTCGTCGGGCGCGGCATCACCAACTCCAAGGGCCCGCTCGTCAACTTCTTCAGCGCCGTCAAGTCCATGCAGGCCGTCCTCGGCTACACGCCCATCAACCTCATCTTCGTCATCGAGGGCGAGGAGGAGGTCGGCAGCCAGAACCTCAAGCGGTTCGTCCCAGAGCACGCGGACGAGCTGCGCGTCGCGGACGGCGTCTACCTCCCCGGCCTGCGCCAGGACGAGAACGGCAAGCCCAAGGTCCTGCTCGGCAACAAGGGCATCGCCTACTTCGAGCTCGAGATCAAGGGCGGCGACTGGGGCGGACCCCGCAGCGTCGACATCCACGGCATGAACGGCGCGTGGATCGACAACCCGGTGTGGCGCCTCGTTCACGCCCTCTCCACCCTGCGCACCGCCGACGGCCAGGTCCTCGTCAAGGGCTTCTACGACGACGTGCTGCCCCCCGGCGACACGGACAGGCAGCTGCTCGACCGCCTGCTCACGACGTTCGACACGCAGATGTTCGCCGAGCGCGCCGACGTCGCCCGCTTCACGGACGGCCTCGAGGGCAGGGCGTTGATGGAGAAGTTCCTCTTCACCCCCTCCTTCAACATCGACGGCATCTTCGGCGGCTACACCGGCCCCGGTCAGAAGACCATCGTCCCCTACCGCGTGCGCGTCAAGATCGACGTCCGGATGGTCCCGAACATGAACGGCGACAAGATCATCCAGAGCGTCCTCGACCACCTCGCGGAGCACGGCTACCCGGAAGTCAGCGTCACGTTCAGCGAGGTGACGCCGTTCTCCAAGTCAGACCCGGACTCCGACCTGGCCCGCGCGGCCGTCGTCGCCATGGACAAGGCGGGCCACACCAACGGCGAGATCTGGCCCATCTACCCCGGCTCCGGCCCCGCGTACCTCTTCACCAACGAGTACCTGAACGTCCCCTTCATCGCGTACGGCCTCGGGCACGGTGGGCTCATCCACGCCCCCAACGAGTACGCCGTCGTAGAAGGCCTCAAGGACAACATCAAGTCGGTCTGCGCCACGTTCGTCGAGTACCTCCGCATCGGAGACGAGAAGAATGGGAACAACTGATGGGCAAGTTCGAATGGCTAACGGTAACCACCAGGTCGTCTGGCGAGAACCTCAGCATCGGCATGCACACGCTCGAAGGCGCGAGCAAGGGCCCGACCCTCGGCCTCTTCTCGACGTCCCACGGCGACGAGGCCTACGCGGTGCTCGTCATACGCGAAGTGCTCAGGCGCGTCGACCCCGCCAAGCTCAAGGGTAGGATCCTCGCGATCCCGCTGGGCAACCCGGTGGCGTTCGAGTCGTTCACGCGCACGACCGGCCAGGGCATGAACACCGACATGAACAACATGAACCGCGTGTTCCCCGGCGACAAGGGCGGCTGGCTCACGCAGCAGATGGCGCACGCCATCTCGAGCAACTTCGTCTCCAAGGTCGACTACCTGCTCGACTTCCACTGCGGCGGCGTCGAGAGCGGCATCGACTACGTGCTCACCCACGCGGGCGGCAACGAGACGCACGAGCGCTCGCGCCAGCTCTCGCGCATCTACGGGACCGAGATCCTGTTCGAGCACGCCAAGGCCGTGCACTCAGGCACCCTCACCGACCTGGCGATCGAGCAGGGTAAGCCGTCCGTCGTGGTCGAGGTGGGCGGCTCCATCCCGGCCAACGACCCGAACTACCTGGAGAAGTGCGTCCAGGGCGTGTTCAACGTCATGATCGAGCTCGGCATGTGGGAGGGCAAGAAGGTCCTGCCGAAGAAGCAGTACCTCATGCGCCGCCGCGTGCTCGTGCGCCCGACGAACGGCGGCATGTTCCAGCCAGAAGTGCTCATGGACCGCCTCGGCAAGTCCGTGAAGGGCGGCACCGTGCTCGCGCGCGTGTTCAACGCCCAGACGTTCGAGGAGCTCGACGTGTTCACGGCGCCCTACGAGGAGACGATCATGATCATGATGCGCGGCCTCCTCTCGCGCGTGAACCCGGGCGACTACGCCTACATCCTCGGCGACTTCTCCTCGGCCGAGGTGATCGAGAACGCCTGACCGCTAGACGACCTACGCCTCGAGAGAGACGGCGGGCCACCCAGTTCGGGTGGCCCGCCGCGTTCGGTACGGGGGTCGGCGGGCCTAGCTGAGCGCCTCGCGCTTCTTGATCCAGTACTGGTAAGGGTCGGCGGCGCCCTGGGTGAGGGCCTCCAGGACGTCGCCCTTCCCGCCCAGGATGATCTCCGTGATCTGCTCCGCCACGGCGTCCGCGTCGCCGGCCTCCAGCGCCGTCATCAGCCGGGTCTTGCGCTCCACCGACGCGCGAAGCCGCCACGGGTCTCCCCGCAGCAGGTAGCCGTAGCGCAGGGTGCGCCGCCAGATCATGCGCACGAGGTCGACGATGGTCGAGTTGGGACAGAAGCTGTAGAGCTCCGTATGGAACGCCCAGTTGATGTCCTGGTAGGCGGTGACGTCGCCCTTCTCGGCCGTTTCGCGCAGGTCGTGGAGGACGTGCCATAGCCTCTCGCGCTGCGCCGGGGTCATGGCTGGCACCGCCAGCCGCGCCGCGGCGGACTCGAGCAGCGCCCGCGTGTCGTAGAACTCCGCGGCGCGGCGCGGCTCGAGCGGGCTGACCGTCGCGCCCTTGCCGGGCACGAGCTCCACCAGGCCCTCTTGCGCCAACACCCTCAAGGCCTCGCGCAGCGGGGAGCGGCTGCAGCCTAGGGTCTCGGCGAGTTCGACCTCCGTGAGCGGGGCGTTGGGAGGGTACTCCCCCGTGATGATGCGCGACGAGAGCCACTCGACTATCTGCTCGGTGAGCGTGTAGCGCTTGATGCCTGTGGTCGGCGTTGCTTCGCTCAGCAACATCGGGAACCTCTACTTTCCTAGCGACCGGTCAACGGATCTGCACGATGAACTCGATCTCGACAGAGATGTTACTCGCCAGCGACGAGACGCCGATCGAGCTGCGCGCATGCCGACCGTTCTCCCCCAACAGCGCGATCCATAGGTCGGAGAACCCGTCGATCACCGCGCCGTGCTGCTGGAACTCCTCCGTGGCGTTCACGAACCCTAGCACCTTCACGACCCTCACGATGCGGTCGAGGTCGCCCAGGTACGACTTGAGGTTGCCGAGCGCCACCACGGCGCAGTTCCTGGCCGCTTGGTAGCCCTGTTCCACCGACAGGTCCCTACCCAGCTTGCCCTTCAGGCGTATCACGCCGTCGGGGTCCGTGGGGGCGTGTCCGCCCACATACAAGAAGTCTCCGACATGATTGACGGCCACGTTCTTGCCCTTGTTCCACACGCGCTCTGGCACGGCGAGGCCCATGGCGGCGAGGCGCTCCTCGAGCAGGCTCACAGCAGCCCCCGGTAGAGCTCGGCCTCCGAGGCGACGTGCGCGAAGCCGCCCCAGGCCGTCCCGTTGTCGACGACCTTCAAGAAGTACTCGCGGGCCGTGTCGGCGTTCCCCTCGTAGAGGTGCCAACAGGCCAGGCCGTAGTACGCGGCGAAGGCCAGGCCGCCCCGTTCGAACACCTCGACCAGCTGCGCCTCCGTCCACTCGCCCTTGTAGAAGAGGAGCCGCTTCAGGTACAGGTGGTTGTTCATCGTCGTGGCCATGTCCTTGTGGATGGGCCCGATGGCCGCCGCGGCGGCGGCGTGATCGCCGACGCGCCTCAGCGCCAGATAGACCCAGTCCGTGTAGGCCACGGTGTGGGACTCGTTCTCGGCCAGGGCGAGCGCCCGCTGGAAGGCGGTCAGCGCCTCGGGGAACTCGCCGAGCATCCAGTGCGAGAGGCCCAGGTGGTACCACACGTCGTTGGAGTAAGGAGCCAGCGTCCTGGCCCGCTCCAGATCGGCCTTCGCCAGCTCGAACTGCCGCATGTTCACGCGGTAGTGGCCGCGGTCGCATAGGAGGAGCGCGTGATCGGGGGACCGCCCGAGGGCGGCGTCGAGAACGGCGACGGCGTCGCGGTAGCGCGCGGCGCCGCTGGCCAGGGCCTTCGCGTAGGCTCGGACCTTGTCGGTATCGTCCGGGGCCGCCTCGTGAGCCGCGCGCGCCTCCGCGACCTTCTCCCCCAGCTCCTCCGCCTGCTCGCCCTGCGAGACGATCGAGTAGAGCGGGTCTCCGAGGATGCCGTACGTCTCCGGCTGCGCCGGCTCCAGCCCGTCGAGCAGCGCCAGCTCCAGCTCGCAGGCCGCGACGCCGAAGGCCGGCCAGAAGTCGGAGTCGGCCCCGGTCACGAAGTGGCGGCGCGCCGCCTCGACATCGCCGTTGGCCAGGTGCCACGTGCCGAGGCCGAACGACAAGGAGCCTTCCGACTTGGTGCCGGGCGTCTGGGCGGCCACCAGCTCGCTCTCCGTCAGGCCCCCCTGGTAGAAGCGGGCGCGCAGCTGATAGTTGAGGTTCTTGCCCTCGAGGTCGACGTCCCATTCGATGGTGGGGAGGAGCGCCCTCGCCACGGCCTCGTTCCCGCTGCGGCGCAGGGCGGTGTACTGCCACGTCCTGGCGGCCAGCCGACTCGAGGCGCTCGGGGTGACCTC
The DNA here is from genome assembly GCA_023954415.1 of Trueperaceae bacterium. NCBI lineage: Bacteria > Thermotogati > Deinococcota > Deinococci > Trueperales > Trueperaceae > Trueperaceae bacterium. Next base: position 86,417 of record JAMLIB010000007.1, on the reverse strand, counting down.
CGCCGCCTTGTCGAAGGCCTCCGCCGCCTCGGCGAAGCTCAGCGAGAACCAGAGCGCCAGGGCGTAGTGGTACCAGGCGTCGAACGCGTCGGGAGCCAGGCGCACGGCCTTCTCCAGGTCTCTCAGCGCCGCCTCGACCGCCCTTAGGTTCACGTAGGTATGCCCACGCTCGATGAGCAGGTCGGCGGCGTCGGGCCACCGCTTCAGGCCGGCGGTCGCCCTGGCCACCGCCATCCGGTACCTTCCGGCTTCCCGTAGGGCCGCGATGAGCCGAACGCGCGCCGCGGGGCCGTCGTTCGCCGCCACCGCCCGCTCCGCTTCCGCGACCTTGGCGTCGAGGGCCCCGACGTCGGCCCCCGCACGGACCGGCGCCGCGAACAGCGGCTTGCCGAGGAACGAGACTGCTTCGGGCCTTATCGACATACGTTGCCACCTCTTCACTATCGGTGCGACCGTCCTCCGGAGGGTCTGGGCGGCGCACGGGGTGCGGCTAGTGTACATGGTCGACAGCCGACCGTTGACAACGAGCAATCCCCGCCCATATAGTCCAAGTTGGAGGTCCCAAACTGATCCACCAGGACTTTTGGCCTGCGCGACGTGTAACTAGCGCCGGGAGACCGATGGACCAGCTCGTGGCCGCGAGTCTCGCATCAGTGGGTGACGTCTGATTTATGGCATGCAGGAGGGAAGTAGCATGAAGAGAACCATCCTCGCCGTACTCGCATCGCTCGTGCTCTTGGCGGCGCCGAACTCTTTGGCCGCCAACCCGGGCGAACTCGTCATCGCCGTGGAGGCGTTGGGCGATCACCTCGACCCGCACCGCGCGCCGGGCAACTCCGCGCACGCGCTCATGGCGCTGTTCGACGGCATAACGCGCCTCGACAAGGACGGCAACCTGGCCCCGTCGCTCGCCTCCTCGTGGGAAGCCATCTCGGACACGACCTGGGTCTTCAACCTCCAGCAGGGTGTCAGGTTCCATAACGGCGAGGAGTTCAACGCCGACGTGGTCATCGCCAACCTCGAGCGCATGAGCGATCCAAACGAGCCTCGCGCCAGCTACTCGTTCGACGTCTTCGCCGGCTGGCGCAAGACGGGCGACTACCAGTTCGAGATCTCGACGGTGGCGCCGGACCCCCTCCTGCCCGCGCGCATGAAGAACTTCTTCATCGCCCCGCCGAGCATGCTCGCCAACCCCAAGAGCGACGATTTCAACCGTCACCCGATCGGCACCGGCCCCTTCAAGTTCGTCGAGTGGATCGCCTCCGATCGCGTGGTCCTCGAGGCCAACGAGGACTACTACCTCGGCGCGCCAGCGGTCAAGCGCCTGGTCTTCCGCGCCATCCCGGAAGCGTCCTCGCGCGTCTCGGAGCTGCTCGCCGGAGGCGTCGACATCGTGACCGGCCTGCAACCCGAGTTCATCGGCCTGGTCGACTCGAACGCCGGCACCCGGGTCGTGACCCGCGTCAGCCCGATCAACGAGGTCATCACGCTCCGCACCGACGTGGAAGGCCCGCTGCAGGACGTGCGCGTCAGGCAGGCGATGAACTACGCGGTCGACTTCGACACCATCATCGGCACGCTGTTGTCCGGCTACGCCCACCGCTACGCCACCGTGGTGCACCCGTTCGTCCTCGGCTTCAACCCGGACGTCGAGCCCTACCCCTACGACCCGGAGAAGGCCAAGTCCCTCCTCGCCGAGGCCGGCTACGCCAACGGCTTCTCCGTCGACTTCGACATCACGCCGTCCGTCGGCGGCACCAACAACATCGAGGTCGCGCAGGCGGTCGTCGCCTACCTCGGCGAGGTCGGCATCGACGTCAACCTGCGCGTGCACGAGTACGGCGTCATGCGCACGCTCGTGTACGGCGACCGCAGTGGCGCGCCGATGATCCGCTGGCAGTGGAAGACCTGGGACAACGACCCCGACGGCATCTTCTACGGCATGTTCCACTCCAAGGGGACCGGCACCTTCAACAACGACCCGGTGACGGACGAGATGATCGTCGCCGCCAGGTTCAACCTCGACCAGGAGGACCGCGCCCGCATCTACCGCGAGCTCCAGGAGCGGGTCAAGGAGCAGGCGACGCACATCTTCATGTACTACACGGACTCCATCTATGGGCTGTCCGACCGCGTCACGTGGGAACCGCGCATCGACGAGCGGCTCTACTTCTACGAGGCCGTCCTCAACGACTGACGTCATGGGCATGAGGGTCCGCTCCCAGCTTCTTCTGGGAGCGGACCCGAGACGCCTTCCGACTGCGAGGTGAACCCCTCCGGATGCTGACGTACGCCCTCCGCCGCATCGGACTGGCCGTGCCCACGCTGTTCGGCGTGCTGGTCACGGTCTTCTTGCTACTACGCATGCTCGGCGACCCGGCGGTCATGCTCATCCCGCCCGACACGACCATCACACCGGAGCAGCTCCGGGAGATCCGCCGCTCCATCGGCATCGACGAGCCGCTACCAGTCCAACTGTGGCTCTTCATCACCAACGCGGTGCGCGGCGACTTCGGCGTCTCCTACTACGGGGGCCAGGACGCCATGCGGAGCGTGATATCTCGCCTCGGCCCCACGCTCGAGCTCTCCCTCATCGCGCTCGCCTTCGCCGTGGCTGTCGGCGTGCCGCTCGGCATCGCGGCGGCCCTGAGGCGCAACTCGTTCGTCGACATCGGCATAAGCGCCGTCTCTCTCTTGGGAATGTCCATGCCGAACTTCTGGCTCGGCCTCATGCTCATCCTCGTCTTCGGCGTGCAGCTCAAGTGGCTGCCGATCTCCGGGCGTGGGGAGCTGCAGAACCTGATCTTGCCCGCCTTCACCCTGGGCGCCAGCATGGTCGCCATCGTCCAGCGCTTGATAAGGACGGACGTGCTCGAGACCCTGACGCAAGACTTCGTGCGCACGGCCAGGGCCAAGGGCGCGCCGCCTCGGGCCGTGGTGTGGCACCACACGCTCAAGAACGCCCTGATCCCGACCGTCACGGTCCTCGGCCTCCAGTTCGGCGCCCTGCTCGGGGGCTCCGTGGTCGTCGAGACCGTCTTCGCGTGGCCGGGGGTGGGGCGGCTGATGATCCAGTCGATCTCCAGCCGCGACTACCCGGTCGTGCAGGCCGCCGTGGTCCTGTTCGCCGTCTTCTTCGTGGCTATCAACCTCGTCGTCGACATCGTCTACGGCTTCCTCGATCCGAGGATCCGCTATGACTAGGTCGGCCTCCCTGAGGCGCTCGCTCCGCTACTTCGGGCGGAACAAGATGCTGGTCATCGGCTGCATCATGCTCGTCGTCCCGGTGGTGTGCGCCCTGGCCGCCCAGTGGCTGGCGCCCGCCGACCCGGGGGCGCAGACGTTGATCATGCGCCTGAAGCCGCCGTCCTGGCTGGGGGGCGACCCGCGTTTCCTGCTCGGGACGGACGGCCTGGGGCGCGACATCCTCTCGCGCCTGATCTACGGCGCCCGCGTGTCGCTGATCGTCGGCCTCACCGTCGTGGCCATCGGCGGCACGTTCGGGACGCTCGTCGGGCTCGTGTCCGGCTACGTCGGCGGGCTGTTCGACGCCATCGTCATGCGCGTGGTCGACGTCTTCCTCGCCTTCCCGTTCCTCGTGCTCGCCCTCGTGGTCATGGCCCTCACCGGTCCCGGGCTCGGCAACGTGATTCTCGTGCTCGGTTTCACGAGCTGGGTGCCGTACGCGCGCGTCGCGCGCGCCAAGGTCCTCGGCCTCAAGGAGCGGGAGTTCGTGGAAGCGTCGCAGGCGCTGGCCGCCGGCGCGTGGCGCGTGATGCTCCGCCACGTGCTGCCCAACATCTTCTCCTCCATCATCGTCATCGCTTCCTCGCGCGTCGCCACTGCCATCGTCTCCGAGGCGACCCTGTCGTTCCTCGGGCTCGGGGTCGGCGCCACCACCCCGTCCTGGGGCGCGAGCCTCTCGGACGGCAGGACCTACCTCCTCGTCGCCTGGTGGCCGGCGACGCTGCCAGGCCTGGCCATCATGCTGACCGTCCTGGCCATAAACCTGATCGGCGACGGCCTGCGCGACAGGCTCGACCCGCGCCTGAAGACCTGACCGGGTCCGTCGCCGACCGACCCGCGCTTCGAAGGAGTGACCGTAGATGAAGTCGATTACCATCGCAGGCGTCACCGTCCACCCGGGCGAGCACAAGCTCGTGCGCATCCCGGTGGCGCGCATGCCGCGCGGCGACACGCTGGAGCTGGTGGTGCGCGCCGTCGTTGGCCTGCACGACGGGCCGGTCCTCGGGCTCGAGTCCGGCTCGCACGGCGACGAGGCGTTCGCGATCAGGACCATCCACGAGGTGCTGGGCGGGCTCGACCCGACCACCTTGCGGGGCGCGGTCCTCGGCCTGCCGGTATGCAACCCCGTGGCGTTCGAGACGTTCACGCGGCTGACCGGGATCGGCATGACCACCGACGCCGTGAACCTCAACGTCGTCTTCCCGGGCTCCGCCTCCGGGTCGCTGGTGGCGCAGATGGCTCACGCCATCGCCACCGACTACCTGCCGCACCTCGACGCCCTCATCGACTTCCATAGCGGCGGCCTCGAGAGCGCCATCGACTACACGCTCGTCAAGCAGAGCGGCAGTCCCGTCTCGCCCCGCATCCTCGAGCTCTCGAAGGCGTTCGGCTCCGACTACCTGTCCATCACCCGCACGGAGCCCGACTCCGTCAGCTCCATCTCGGAGCTCGCCGAGTCGCTCGGGATCCCCGCGGTCGTCGCCATGCTCGGGGGCTCGGTCACCAGCGGCGACGACAAGGTGCTGGCGCGCTCCGTGGCGGGCGTGCACAACGTCATGCGCGTGCTCGGCATGCTGCCGGGCGCCCCGACACGCAACCCGCGGCAAGCCGTCATCGGCGACCGCAAGCTCGTCCGCCACCTGCAAGGCGGCGTCTTCATCCCGGCCGTCGGGTTCGACAAGCTGGGAGCGGTCGTGCCGAAGGGGACGCCCGTCGGCTCGGTGCGCGACGCCAACACCTTCGAGGCGCTCGAGGAGTACGTGGCGCCCTTCGACGAGACCATCCTCATCATGATCCGCGGAGTGTTCGGGCGCGTCTTCGCCGGGGACTACGCCTACATCTTCGGGGACGCCGCCACCGCTAAGCCCGCCTGACGACGGGCCGGCCCCGCCGCGACCGCCGGTACCCGGGCGGTCGCGGCGGGGCGCGACGTCAACCCGCGAGGTCGGGGTGGCGCGTCGACCAGTCGGTGGCCGCCTCGTACGTATGCGCCACGCGCAACATGTCCGCCTCGCAGAAGTGCTTCCCAGCCAGTTGGACCGACAGGGGCATGCCCTCGGCGTCGAACCCGCACGGCAAGGTCACGGCCGGGTTGCCGGACAGGCTGAACACGCGGGTTAGCTGGCCGGCGCTGGTGCCGACGCCGAAGATCCGCTCCTCGGCCTCCTTCCGCGACCCGACGTGGCCGCGCTGCCTGCTCTCCGGCGCGCCGCTGGGCGAGCCGGGGCTGGCCAGCACGTCGACGCCCTCGAACGCGGCCACGACCTCGAGGCTGACCACCTGCCGCGCGCGCTGCGCCTGCGCGACGACGCCCGCCGGCATGGCGGCGCCCACCATCGCGCTGATGCGCGTGTTCGCGTCGTACCCGAAGTAGTCCTCGAGCAGCTCGGAGCGGTGGTAGGAGTACGCCTCCGCGTCGATGAGGAGGGGGATCACGAAGCGCGTATCGCTCACCTTCGGGATGGAGACTGTGACGACCTCGGCTCCCAGCCCCTGCAGCACGCCGATCGCGTCCTCGAACGCGGCGCGCGCCTCGTCCCCGACCATGCGGCTGGTGAGCATGTCCTCCACCACCCCGATGCGCATGCCCTTCACGCCCCCGACCAAGGCGCTCGAGTAGTCTGGCACCGCCCTCGGGGTGGCGCTGAGGTCGCCCGGGTCGGCGCCGGCGATCACCCGGAGCACCGCTGCGGCGTCGGCGACGGAGCGCGTGACCGGACCGACGCAGTCGAGGCTCCACGCCAGCGGGAAGACCCCCTGCCGCGACGCGCGCCCCCACGTCGCCTTGAGCCCGACCACGCCGCAGAGCGCGGCGGGCGCTCGGATGGAGCCCCCGGTGTCGCCCCCGAGGCTGAACGTGCATAGGCCGGCCGCGACGCTGCTCGCCGAGCCGCTCGACGAGCCCCCCGGGTCGCGGCTCAGGTTCCACGGGTTCTTCGGCGTCCCGTACGGGAACTCCTGCGTGGGTCCCCAGTGGAACTCGTGGGTGTTCAGGGTCCCGAGGAACACGGCCCCGGCGGCCCGCAGCCTGGCGACGACCGTGGCGTCGGAGTCGGCCACGCGTCCGCGCCGCGAGCGCGAGCCGCCCGTCACCTCGACGCCGGCTACCTGGAACTGGTCCTTGACCGCGAACGGCAGCCCGTGCAGCGGACCCCTGACCACCCCGGACGCGCGCTCGGCGTCCGCCGCCTCGGCGGCCCGCAGGGCCTCGGGGCCGCAGACGGTGATGAAGGAGCGGAGCCCGGCATCGTAGGCCGCGATGCGGTCGAGGTACCGCTCCACCAACGCCTTGGACGTGAGCTCGCCCCGCGCCATCATCGCCGCCTGCTCGGCGCCGCTCATGAACGCGACGGCTTCGGCCGGCCCAGCGCTCATCGGAGGAGCACTCCGACGTGAGGCCACGGCTCCAGTTGGGTGTCGACGTAGTCGAGCTGCAGGAACCCGGCGACGATCGCGTTGATCCGCGCCGTCACCTCCTCCAGGTCGTCAGGCGGCACGACGAAGCCCTGCGCGCGCAGGACCCTGTCGACCTGCTCCAGGGTCACGGCATCCGAACCTATGAGTCCTTGCGTAACCATCAGCTCCTTCCGAGCGTCGGGTCTATGGCGTCCCTCAGCCAGTCGCCGAGGAAGTTCAGGGATAGGACGGTGAGTACGATCGCCACCCCAGGCAGGGTGGACAACCACCAAGCGACGGCCAGGTAGTCGCGACCGGTCGCGAGCATCATGCCCCAGGTCGGGACGGAGGGTGGCACCCCGAGACCGAGGAAGGTCAGGGAGGCCTCGGCGATGATCACGCTGCCCACGTGGAGGCTGGCGATGACGATCGTGGGGCCGACGATGTTCGGCAGGATGTGCTTGGCCATCAGGCGCGGGGCCTGGGCGCCGAGGCTCTCGGCCGCCTTGACGTACTCGATGTTGCGTAGCGCCAGGACTTGCGCCCTGACGACCCTCGCGTACTCCACCCAGCCCGTGAGGCTGAGGACCAAGACCACGTTCTTCAGGCTCGGCCCCAACGTGGCCATGAACACGACCGCGAGCAGCAGGAAGGGGAACGCCAGGAACACGTCCGTGATCCGCATGATCAGCGTCTCGACGCGCCCCCCGAGGTACCCGGCGAGGAGGCCGAGCGCCGAGCCGAACGCCGCGGCTATCAGGACGACCAGGAAGCCGACGGAGAGCGACACCCTGGCGCCGTTGACGAGGCGCGACAGGATGTCGCGACCAAGTTGGTCGGTGCCGAGAGGGTGCCCGGCCGCGGCAGGGGCCTGCGACATGGGCGCGACGAAACGGGCCCGCAGGTTCTGCTTGTCCGGGGAGACTAGGGGCAGCATGGGCGCCAGCGCGGCGGCCAGCGCGACGATGAGGATGTAGACGACGGCCGCCGTCGCGGCCTTGTTCCGAAGGAGCGAGCGGAGGGAGAGGCCGCGTGACTCGGAGCTCTGGGCGGCGGTGGTCGCCGGCGCCGAGTCAGTCATACCGGACCCTCGGATCGATCAAGGCGTACACCAGGTCGACGACCACGTTGACGAGCACGAACGCGGAGGCGATGACGATGATGGCCGACTGCACGATGGGGTAGTCGTAGTTGTTGATGGCGCTGATGAGCAGGCGCCCGATCCCCGGCCAGGCGAAGACGGTCTCCGTGATGATGGCGCCCCCGAGCAGGTAGCCCAGTTGCAGGCCGATGACCGTGACGACCGGTATCAGGGCGTTCCTCAACGCGTGCCCCAGCACGACCCGGTCCCGGCCAAGCCCTTTGGCCTTCGCGGTGCGGACGTAGTCTTGAGATAGGACGTCGAGCATGCACGAGCGCGTGAGGCGCGCGATGGTGGCTGCCAAGCCGGCGCCGAGCGACACCGCCGGCATGACCAGGTGCGCGAACGAGCCGTAGCCCGACGGCGGCAACAGGCGCAGCTGCACGCTGAACACCATGATGAGCATGATCGCCAGCCAGAAGTGCGGCGTGGCCCGGCCTATGACGGCCAGGAACGTGGCGATCTGGTCGAGGGCCTTCTTGCGGTTGACGGCGGCGACGACGCCCATGAGCATGCCGAACGGCACGCCGATGAGGAGGGCCGCGCCCGAGAGCAGCAGCGTGGCGGGCAGCCGCGAGATGACGAGCCTGAACGCGTCCGTGCCGTGGATGAAGGACGAACCGAAGTCGCCGACGAAGCTGCGGCCGATGAACCGCACGTACTGTTGCCATAGCGGCACGTCGAGCCCGAGGACGCGGCGCAAGGACTGCAGGTCCTCCATCGTGCCCTCGGGGCTGACGAGCAGGCGCGCCGGGTCGCCCACCGCCCGCAGGATCACGAACGCGAAGGTCGTAACCGCGAACACCACCAAGACCGCTTGCGCGATCCTTCTTGCGGAGTAAGAGAGCAAGTCCGGCTCCGATGCGGCAGCGAGCGTGGTTGGCCGGGGTTCACACCCCGGCCAACCTGATCTCGAGAGTAGGTGTCGCTTACCTCAGGCTCATGTCGACGCCGAGGATGTACTCGTCCTTGCGGGCGGTCCACCCGATACGTTCGTTGACGCCGTAGAGGTCGAGCTGGAGGTAGAGCGGGATCACGGGCAGGCTCGTGTAGAGGAGCTGCTGCAGCTCGATGGCCTGCGCGCGGCGCGTCTCCGGGTTCATCTCGGACACGAAGCGGTCGATGAGCGCGTCGAGCTCCGGGTCTGACATGTAGGAAGTGACGCCGCCGGTGCGCAGCAGCCCGGTCAGCGGGCTCGAGGCGTCGGGGAGCTGGGAGCCCCAGTTCCACATGAAGAGCGGGGGGACGGCGCCAGAGGTCTTGTCCGGGTTCCCCAGGTAGGTGTCGCGCTGGGTCTGGTCGGACACGACCTGCAGGTCGACCGTTATCCCGACCTCGCCGAGCATGGACGCGATGGCTTGCGCGATCTCGTCGCCCTTCGTCACCGTGGTCGGGCTGGTGGACATGCGCACGGTGAACCCGTCGGGGTAACCGGCTTCGACCAGCAACGAGCGCGAGAGGTCCGGGTCGTACGACTGGGCGGGGAGGTCGGCGTCGAAGCCGAACATGTCCGGACGGAAGAACGTGGCGAGCGGGGTGCCGTAGCCGTTCAGGACGCCGTCGATGAGGAGCTCGCGGTCGATGGCGTGGCTGATCGCCTGCCTGACGCGAGCGTCCTGCAGCGGCGCGAAGCCCCCGAGCTGGTCGACGTGGACGAACACGGTGCGGCGACCGCTGTTCGCCTCGACCCTCAGGGCCGGGTCGTTCTCGATGACGCTGACCGTGTCGTAGTTGACGCCGGTGATGAAGTCGACCCTACCGGTCTGCAGCTCGGCCAGCCGCGTGGAGACTTCCGGGATGGGGCGGAACACCAGCCGGTCTACCACCGGCTTGGTGCCCCAGTAGCCGTCGTACGCCTCGAGGGTCAGGTGATCGCCGACGGTCCAGTCGACGAAGCGGTAGGGGCCCGTGCCGACGGGGTTGCGCCCGAACTCCTCCTCGGAGACGCTGGCCGTGTAGACGGGCGGCACCATGTGGACGTCGGGCAGCCGCTCGATGAACATCGGATCGGTGGTGGACAGGTGGATCACGACCGTATGGTCGTCGACGACCTCCACCTCGCTGATGTGCTTGTAGCCGGAGTTGAGGCGCACGGCGTTCGGGTCGAGCAGGCGGGCGATGGAGTACTTGACCGCCTCGGCGTTGAACGGCTCGCCGTTATGGAACGTGACGCCCTCGCGCAGGTGGAACCGCCAGCTGAACTCGTCGACCTGCTCCCACGACGTGGCGAGCTTGGGGAGCACTTCCGTCATCTCGCCGTTGAGGGCGACCAGGCCTTCGTAGACGTTGTAGAGCAGGTGGCCGCCGTTGGCGCCACGCGACTTGTGGGGGTCGCCGGACGGTGGGTCGTCCGTGAGCCCGATCACTACCTCGACGGGGGCCTGCTGCGCGTGCACGAACATCGCCTGCAAGGGCAGGACGAGCAGCAGCGCGAGCCCAAGCAGCCTCGCCAGCCTGTTCACGGGTTCATTGCCTCGCTTCATCTTGTTCCTCCTGGTCTAGGCACTTAATGATTGTCGACGGTCGATTGTCGACTGAGGTAGCGGACTGACTCCCCTGTTCCTCGACTGCGATTGGGACGTACTGTAGACAATAGCTGCGCGCCTGTCAAGGCGTCTTGCGGCCCGGATGGCGCGATTGTCGACAATCGGCCGGCGCGGGCTCGATGACTACCGAGGGCCGCGAACCCCTCGACAGCGGTCGGGTGTTGGGTGTTACAGTTCACGCTACTCATGCCGGTAGCCGCTCGGCCGACACGCAGAAGGCGCCCACGCCTCGACGTCTGGACCATCGCCAGCGTCGTCTTCCTGCTCCTGGCGGTCGCCGGCTCCTCGCTGCCTCGCCGCGGTTCAGCCTAGCGGCCGTACTCCTCGAGCACGGCCGCCGCGGGAAGGACCCGACCGAACAGCTTGTCGAAGGCCCGCAAGGAGGCGTCGTGGGACTCCTGGTCCCTGGCGGAGCAGCCGTCGTCCACGATCGTGCAGTGGTAGCCGCGATCGGCGGCGTCGCGGGCCGTGGTCTCGACGCACGCGTCAGTGGCGACGCCGCAGAACACGAGGTGCTCGACCCCGAGGTTGCGCAGGAGCTGATCGATGCCCGTGGACGTGAAGGCGCTCTTGGTGGTCTTGTCCAGCACGAGGTCGCCCGCCGCCGGCGCTAGCTCTCCGTAGACCTCGTGCTCGAACGTCCCGACGTTCGCGATGATCCTGCGCCCGTAGCGCTCCAGGGTCCTGAGCGCCGAGTCGCGGTGGAACGGCATCACGTCCGACCAGTCGGGGAGGGCCGAGCCGAGCCGGAAGTAGATGACCCGCGCCTGGCTCCGCCTGGCGCGCTCGATCAGCTTGCGGACGTTGGGGATGACGACCTCGTTCATACGCCGGTCGCGGTAGGCGTACACCTCGGGGAAGTGCTCCTTGAAGACCGGCGTCCAGCCGCAGTCGGGGTGGCACGAGTAGTTCTGCATGTCGACGATGAGCAGCGCAGACTTCCTCGGCTCGATGGGCGGCCGGGGGTTGTCGGATGCCTTCGTCCTGGCCTTGGCCCAGGTCCCAACGTGGTCGTGCATCGACGCTCCTAACCCTGCTGTGAGGACGGCGAACGGGCGTGCCTCGCATGCCGGTTCGGCGGCCGAGCGAGCCGGAGAGGCGCGGCTGGCCGCGCTGCCCGTTGCCCTCCCCCAAGTCTCCTATGTACTATTACACCAATCACTACCGGGAGGTGACGACCACATAGAGACCACCGCCTCGAGGAGCATAGTTCCGGATGACCTCCAGCCGGCCGGCATAGCCCGCCCGCGCTGAACGTACCAAGGGAGCCCAAGATGAAAGTACTGAACCGCCTGTTGGCCCTCGCTGCGGCGCTGTCCCTGTCGGCAGCCGTAGCGCAAGGCGCGCCGCCCCAGTCCAGCTTCGTGCTCGGCATGTCCGCCGAGACCGCCACCTTCTACCCGCCCGGCACCGGTGGCCTGTTCGAGCGCAACAGCTTCCTGCAGATCTTCGACTCGCTCATGCACCGCGAAGCGGACGGTACCGTGGTGCCGCGCATCGCCACGGCGTGGGAGGCGGTCGACGCCACCACCTGGCGCTTCACCATCCGGCAGGGTGTGACCTTCACGAACGGCGAGGTCCTCGACGCGACCACGGTCAAGGAGAGCATCGACCTCTACCGGGCGCCCGAGAGCGTCGTGGCCTCGCGCTACCGCAGCATCGTCGAGGTCGTGGCGGTCGACGACCAGACCATCGAGATCCACACGAGCGTGCCAGACCCGTTCCTGCCGAACGCGCTGACCGACAACGCCTTCATACTGCCCACCAAGTACCTGGCCGAGGTCGGCAAGGAGCAGTTCGCCTCCAAGCCGATCGGCTCGGGCCCGTACCTGCTCAGCGACTGGGTGCGGGGCGATCGCATCGTGTTCTCCGCCAACCCCGACTACTGGAACGGCGTCGCAGGCATCCAGCAGGTCGTATGGCGCACCATCCCCGAGCCCTCCTCGCGCGTCGCCGCCCTCCAGAACGGCGAGGTCGACCTGATCTGGGAGATCCCGGCCATCCAGGTCCCGCTGCTCGAGCGCACCCCCGGCGTCCAGGTCCAGTCCGGCCCGTCGCCCCGCGCCGTCTACATCGGCCTGTGGCCCGATAGCCCCGTCGCCGGCGGCGAGCCGCTGCGCGACGTCCGCGTGCGCCAAGCGCTCAACTACGCCGTGAACAGGCAGGCGATCGTCCAGGCGCTGCAGCGCGGCTACGGCACTCTCATCAGCCAGCCCATCCCGCAGCCCACCTACCTCGGCTACGACCCGAGCATCGAGCCGTACCCCTACGACCCCGCCAAGGCCAAGGAGCTGCTGGCGGAGGCTGGCTACCCCAACGGCTTCACCATCGAGCTGCTCGCGACCGCGCGCTACCTCACGGCCGAGGAGTCGCAGGCCGTGGTCGCCGACCTGGCCGCCGTCGGCGTCACCGTCAAGCTCGTCGAGGTCGAGTACGGCCAGTTCGTCACGCGCCTGACGCAAGAGAAGTCCCAGTCGCCCATGTACTCGCTGTCCATCCAGGGCACGCAGGGCGTCGACGCCTACGAGATCTACAGCATCGCCATCGCCAGCACCGGGACGTTCAACTGGAACCACTACACGAACCCGGCCGTCGACGCGCTGGTGGCGCAGATGGCCAGCGAGTTCGACGACGCCACCCGCGCCGACCTCGCCAGACAGGCCGCCCAGCTCACGCACGACGATCCGCCGTGGATCTTCCTCTGGAACAACTCCTCGATCTACGGCCTCAAGGACGTCTGGCAGTGGCAGCAGCGCTCGGACGACCTGATCTCCGTCTACGAAGACGTCTCCTGGTAGATGAAGCCGCGGTTCCTGGTATCACGGCTGGCGCAAGCGGCCTTCGTGCTCCTGGGCGTGTCGTTCACCGTGTTCGCGCTGTCCCACCTGAGCGGCGACCCCGTATCGCTGATGGTGGGGCCGACGGCGACTCAAGCGGACATCGACGCCCTGCGCCGGTCGATGAACCTGGATCATCCGTTCTTCTCGCAGTACGCCGCCTTCCTCGGCGGCGTACTGCGGGGCGACTTCGGTACCAGCCTCTGGCAGCACCAACCCGCCATCGGTCTCGTCCTCGAGCGTTTCCCCTACACCATCCAGCTCGCGGCCGCCGCCCTGTTGCTGGCACTCCTGGTAGCCGTGCCGCTCGGGATCCTGAGCGCCGTGTTCCGCAACAGCTTCCTCGACCGGCTGGCCATCGGCACGTCGCTCGTCGGGCAGAGCGTCCCCGGCTTCTGGCTCGGGCTGCTGTTGATCCTGCTGTTCTCCGTGACCCTCCGACTGCTGCCGACGGGCGGTAGCGGCAGCCTCAAACACCTGATCCTGCCGGCCGTCACGCTCGCCTCCTTCACGATGGGCCGCATCGCGCGGCTCGTGCGCACCAACATGCTCGAAGTCCTCGGCAGCGACTCGCTGCGCACGGCCCGGGCCAAGGGGCTACGCGAGTTCACGGTCGTCATCAAGCACGGCCTGCGCAACGCCGCCATACCCATCGTCACGCTCATCGGACTCGACGCCAGCGCGCTGCTCGGCGGCGCCGTCATCACCGAGACGATCTTCGCCTGGCCCGGCCTCGGGCGCCTGGTCGTGCAGGCCATCAGCCAACGCGACTTCCCGCTCGTCCAGGCCGCGACGCTCTGCATCGCGGTGATCGTGGTCGGTGTCAACCTGCTCGTCGACCTCTCGTACTCGCTCCTCGACCCGCGGGTGAACGCCTAGCATGGCGGCCGAAACCGTCCCGACCGAGCGGCTACGCAGGCGCCGCGGCAAGCGCCGCATGCCCGCGACGATCGTGGTCTCCGCAGCGGTGCTCGCCGTCATAGTCGTCTCGGCGCTGGCGGCTCCCATCGTCGCGCCTCACGACCCGCTCGCCCAGGACCTCATCAACCGCTCGCTGCTCCCGCCGGCGTTCGCGGGCGGCGATTGGTCGTACCCGCTCGGCACGGACGCGCTCGGCCGCGACCTGCTCAGCCGCATCATCTATGGCGGGCGCGTATCCCTACTGGTCGGCCTCGCCGCCACCACCATCGCCGGTCTTCTCGGGCTGGTGATCGGCGTCCTATCTGGCTACTTCGGCGGCTGGATCGACATCGTGTTCATGCGTATCGCCGACGTGCAGCAGGCGTTCCCCTTCATCCTGCTCGCCATCGTCGTCATGGCCGTGTGGGGCCCCGGCCTGTTCAACCTCATCGTCGTGTTGGGCGTGACCGGCTGGGTGATATTCGCCCGCGTGGTCAGGTCCATCGTCCTGGTCCTCAAGGATCAGGAGTTCGTCCAGGCCGCTATCGCCCTCGGCACGTCGACGCCCAGGATCCTCTGGAAGCACATCCTCCCGGGCGTCACGAGCACGATGCTCGTGCTCGCCACCTTCGCGTTCGTCCAGTTCATCCTGGCCGAGGCCGCGCTGAGCTTCCTCGGCCTCGGCGTGCCGCCGCCCGCGCCGACGTGGGGCGGCATCCTCTCGGAAGGCCGGGTCTACATGGTCATGGCGTGGTGGATCACGGCCCTGCCAGGCGTGGCCATCCTCCTGACAGTCCTCACCGTCAACCTGATCGGCGACTGGGTGCGCGACCGCCTCGACCCGCGCCTTCGCCACTGACACGCGCTTCCTCACGACACTAGGAGGGAACAGTTGCCCCAATCGGTCAAAGACGAAGCCACGCTGCTCGCGTTCTGCGAGCGGCACGAACTTCCCGTGCGCCGTCTCGGCACTACGCTCTTCGGCCGCGGCATCCACGCCATCGACCTTCCAGGTCGCGACCTTCCGGGTCGCGCGCTCTCCGGGCGCAACGCGCCGCCGCCCATCGTCATCACTTCCGGCTCGCACGCTACCGAGCCGGCCGGCGTCCTCGCGGCCCTCACCCTCGCCAAGGAGCTCGACCTCGACCGGCGCGTAGTGATCGTCCCGATCCGCGACCCCCTCGGCTGGGAAGGCTACGCCAACTACCTGTCGTTGGCGTCCGGCACGGACGTCACGCTCGAGCCGGACACGGACCTCGGCGAGCTCCTCTCCGCGCTCGGCACGGTTCTGTACCGCGAGGACGACCTCGTCATCTCCCAGGTCGGCGAGGTCGCGTTCCTCGCCCGACCGGTCGCAAAGGCCGGTCGCGGGCCCATGGACATCTGGAAGCACCTCCACGACGTGCTCGACGCCGACCAGGGCGTCGTCAGGACGTTGCAGTCCCGCCGCCTCGTGTTGCCGGAGAACCTGCCGGACGTCGAGGGCTGCGGGGTCTACGACCACGCCTTCACGGCCTGGGTCACGCCCGAGGGCGGCGTCGGCAACTTCAACCGGCTCTTCTCCTTCCACGACGCGCCCGTCGAGGTCGCCGTCATCGGCGACCTGGTGCGCGAGCTGCGTCCGGAGCTGGTGATCGACCTGCACGAGAGCCAGGGGAGCAAGTTCTCCATCTTCGCCCACCCGGAGTTGCGGCCCGGCGCCACCGAGGTCTACTTCGGCGCGACCGGCGCGGTGTTCGCCGCCGGCCACCCGATCGAACGGGTCGAGGACATCGTGCCGATCATCGGGGCCGCCCACGCCGCGAAGTTCACGGACGAGGGCGGCGGCGTGTTCACCGGCCTCAACGAGTTCCCGGGCCAGGGGTGGCAGTTCACCCACCTCTGTGCCGAGCTGGGCGCCGTGACGGTCGTGAACGAGACGGGCCGGTGGCAACCGCTGGCGACGCGCGTCGAGCAGCAGGTGCTGGCCGCCCGCGGCGCCGTCTTCGCCTACCTGAACGCGGGGGCCTTCGAACGCGGCCGCGCCTACGCGCCCGGCCGAACCGCCCATGGCTGAGCGCGCACCCCTCACCCCGGAAGGGGCCGTCGCGCTCGGCGCGGCGGTCGGCCTCCACGTGCCGAGCGACCTGGCCGGTGGGGTGGCGGCCCGCCTGAACGCCGTGGCGTCCGCGGCCGAGCGTTGGCGCCCCACCGTCGACCGCGACGTCGTCCCGTTCCTCGACTTCGAGTTGCCGCGCCCCGAGGCGGCCGGGGCTGGAGCGGCGGGCGCTCGGGTCCGCCAGGCAGCGAGCGCCGCCGCCACGGGGCCGGGACCGACCGGCGGCACCGGACCGACCGATCGCACGTGGCCGGCCCGCACGCCCGACGACGCCGGTGACCTCTTCGACCTCGCCGCGAGCATCCGCGAGCGCCGCCTGTCGCCCGTCGCGGTGGCGGAGGAGAAGCTCCGCGCGATCGCCGCGCTCAACGGCGAGCTCATCGCCTACCTGACGGTCGCCGGCGAGCGGGCGCTGGCCGACGCCGAGCGCGCAGAGCGGGAGCTCGCGCAAGGCGTCTACCGCGGCCCGCTGCACGGCGTGCCCATCGCCCACAAGGACCTCATCCCCACCAAGGGGATCCGCACGACCTACCACACGGCCGCCTTCAAGGACAACGTGCCGGACGAGGACGCGCCGATCGTGAAGCGCCTCGCGCGCGCCGGGACGGTGCTGCTCGGCAAGGCCAACACACTCGAACTCGGCAGCGGCGACGGCGACGTCTTCGGTCTGGCGCGCAACCCGTGGGACCCGGCCAGGCAGGTGGGCGGCTCGAGCTCCGGTTCGGCCGTCGCGGTGGCGGCGGGGCTGGCCGCCGCCGCCACCGGCACGGACGCGGGCGGCTCCATCCGCATCCCCGCGGCGTTCTGCGGCATCGTCGGCGTCAAGCCGACCGCCGGGCTGGTCGAGGTGAGCAAGGGCACCAACGGCATCTCGGTGACGGGCCCCATGACGAGGACTACCCGCGACGCCGCGCTGATGCTCGAGGTAATGACCGGCGATACGGGCCTGACGGAGCGCGTGACGGGCGACGTAGCCGGCCTCACCGTCGGCATGCCCGTCGACTGGCTCGACACGCCCCTCGAGGACGAGATCGCGAGCAGCATGCAGCACGCGCTCGACGTCCTGCGTGGCCTGGGGGCCAGCGTCCGCGAGGTGCGCCTGCCGCACGCCAGCGCCAGCGAGGTCCTCGGCGGGGTAGTCACCCACGTCGACAACTTCGCCAAGTACCGGTTCCTCCTCGAGCAGGGCGCCCAACTCGGGAAGTTCGTCCACGAGCTCCTCCTCGCGGCCGAGCTCTACCCGGCGGCGGCCTACCGCCTCGGCCAGCGGCTCCGGCGGCTCATGGTGGAGGAAGTGACGGCGGCGCACGCGACGGCCGACATCCTGATCACGCCCATGGTGCCGTACCGGGCGGCGCGCCTCGGCGAGACCGAGCTCCGCATCGGCGCCACCACGGTCAACCCCCGCACCGGTCAGGGGCGTTTCACGCGGCTGAGCAACCTCACCGGCTTCCCCAGCTTGAGCGTGCCCACCGGGTTCGACTCGAACGGCATGCCGCTCTCCGTGCAGCTCCACGGCCGCCCGTTCGAGGAGGCCGTCATCCTCTCAGCCGCTCGAGCCATAGAGCTCAACAACGACAAGCGCTCCGCGCGCCCCAGATTCCACGCCTGAGCCAGGCAGCCAAGGACGGTCACACCATGCTCCTGAACCGCGACAAAGCCCGCCAGATGATGCGTGAAGAAGGCCTCGACGCGCTGGTCGTCGCCTACACCGAGAACGTCATCGTCTTCACTGATTTCATGCACGTGAACAGCAACCGGATCAAGCCGCGCCTCAACTACGTCGTCTTCTTCGCCGACGAAGAGCGCACGCCCGTCTTCCTCGTCCCCCACCAGGACTTCGACGACGCCAAGCGCCAGACGTGGATCACTGACGTGCGTCCGACCGCCGAGTACGTCTACCCCGGTCGCCCCAACGTCGTCGTCGACAAGGTCGGGGCCGTGTGCGACATCGTCCGCGCCGCCGGTCTCGAGCGCGGCGTGATCGGCTTCGAGAACGCCTCGCTGCCTTACGACGTTCACGAGGCGCTCGTCGCCGGTCTGCCGAACGCGACCTTCAAGCCGGCGAGCCCGCTGCTCGCCAGGCTCCGGGCGATCAAGAGCGAGGAAGAGCTCAGGCGCATCCGCAAGGCGATGGACGCCACGCAGGCCGGCGCCCGCGCGATCATGAACAACGTCCGGGCGGGCATCACGGAGAAGGAGTTGGCGGCCCTCGCCAAGGAGGCCTGCCTGGCCGCCGGCGGCGAGTACGTCGACTTCCTCATCGTGGGCGCCGCCGAGAACGGCGCCATCGTCCACGGCACCCCGACCGACTACGCTCTCAAGGAGGGCGACATCGTGCGCTTCGACCTCGGCGCCGTCTACGGCTCGTACCCGGGCGACTTCGCCCGCACGTACGTGGTCGGGTCGCACCCAAGCGCCGAGGACGCCCGGCTCTACGCCGCCGTCAGGGCCGCGGTCGAGGCCGGCGTCGAGGCCGTGAGGCCGGGCGCGACCGCCGGCGACGTCTACGCCGCGATGCTGCGCGCCGGCCAGGCCATCGACCCGCAGCTGTACCGCGAGCACGCCGGCCACGGCGTCGGCCTGGAGATCCACGAGGAGCCCATGATCTACCAGGGCTCCGAGTTCGTCCTCGAGCCGGGCATGGTCGTGATGATCGAGTGCGGCCGCTACATCCTCGGCCAGGCCGGGTACCAGCTTGAGGACCTCGTGCTCGTCACGCCAGCCGGGCACGAGCTCATGACCGACGTGCCCCGCGACCTGGTGGTCGGCTCCTAGCCGTGGCGCAGGTCGATCTCGCCCTGTTGGGGGCCGGCGGCATCAACACGGTCGTCGCGCAAGCCGTTCGCGCCGGGCGGCTGCCCGGCGTCCGGATAGTGGCCGTCGCCGGCTCCAGCGTCAGCTCGGCGGGCGCCAAGCAGCTCGCGAGCGAGCTCGGCGCGCAGGTCGTCGCGCCGACCGACCTCGCGAGCTGCGGCGCCGCGTGGGTGCTCGAGGCGGCCGGTGGCGCGGCCGTCCGCGCCCACGTGCCCGGACTGTGGGCGGCCGGCATCAACACGATCGTGATGAGCGTCGGCGCCATGCTCGACGAGCACGTCTACGCCGCGTACCAGCGCAGGGGCGGCGTGCAGGTCGTGTTGCCGAGCGGTGGCATCGCCGGGCTGGACGGCGTGCGCGCGTTGGCCGCCGTCGACGGGCTCACCACGGCGCGGATAACCTCGACCAAGAAGCCGGCCGGCTTGCGTGGCGCGCCCTACTTGGAGCAGAACGGGATCGAGCTGCCTGAGGACCGGGCCGTGACGGTCTTCGAGGGCAGCGCGCGCGAGGCCGTCGTCGGGTTCCCGGCGAACGTCAACGTCGCGGTCGCGCTCAGCCTGGCCGGCATCGGCCCCGACCTGACCAGGGTGGTCGTGCGCTCCGATCCGAGCGCCGAGGGTGTCATGCAGCTGATCGAGGCCTCCGGACCCTTGGCCAGCCTGGAGGTGAAGATCCGGTCCCAACCGAGCCCTCAGAACCCTCGCACCTCCTACCTGGCGGGAGCGGCCGCAGTATCCGCCGTGCGCGCGATTGGGTAGTCTAGTGGGAAACCTAATGAGCGGCGGGCTGTGAAGATGTCTGGCAAGGGCACACGTTTGAAGCAGGTGATCATCGACCGCATCCGGTCGGGCGACTACCCGGTCGGCCACCGGTTGACCAGCGCGCGAACCGCGGCCAACGAGTTCGGCGTCCACTCGAACACCGTCAGCCGCATCTACCGGGAGCTGGCTGACAACGGCATCGTGCGCACCGTCCACGGCAGCGGCACGTTCGTGGTCAGCGTGCCCGGCCCTGAGCACGGGGTGGGGGCGGTCGACGAGCTGTCGTCCTCCCTCACTGCCCTGGCCGAGCAGGCCCGCCACCTCGGCTTGTCGCGCCAAGCGTGGGACGAGCTCGTGGCCGAGAGCGCCGATCAGGCGTTCCTCGGCTCCGAGCCGGGCATCTGGATGGTGGAGTGCAGCAGGAAGGACGTCGAGGAGCTGTCGCTCCGGCTGTCGACGCTGCTGCGCCGCAGCGTGAACCCGCTGCTCGTCGACGAGGTCCCTCGCCAGCTCCACGACTGCGGCCCCGACGACATCTTCTTGACGACGCCGTTCCACTACGAGGAGGTCTCCGCCATGCTGGAGGCGGAGAGGTCGCTCCTCAACGTGAACGTCGTGCCCACGACGGACACCCTGGTGGCCTTCGCCCAACTGGAGCCCGGCGCCGACATCAACATCGTGTCGGCCAACAGACCCACGCTGGAACGCCTCGTGCGCATGGTGAAGACGTACGCCCGGGCGACGCCCGGCTGCGCCACCCTCATCGACGCGCCGGAGGCGCCCGCCGCGGTCCGCTCGGCGCGGGTGCTCGTCGACACGCAGTCCATCCACGAGCGCGTCATGGGCTGGGCGCCTACCGGGCAGGTCCTGACCGTCCGCTACCAGATAGAACCCACCTCCGTCGCTTACGTTCGGGAAGTGTTGCGGATGCGCGAGCTCGTGCCTGGGCATGCGGAGCTCGTCGGGCAGCTCTAGACTGGGCGCCAAGGCGCTCACGGGCTCATCCGGCCGGCGTGTCATGCGCTAGCGAGGCGAGGACGACCGGTCCGGGACCGGCCAGCCGCTCACCCGCCCACGATCTCGTTCAGTCCCTCCACGGCCAAGTCGACCTCTTCCGGCGTCGCCTTGCCGATGAGGTCGCCCACCCTCTCCACGGCCAACGTGCGGACCTGACTCACCTTCACCCACGAACGCCTCGGCAGCCCGGGCGCGCGCGACTCCAGGGTGAGCGGGAACCCGGCTCTGGGCTCCTGGCTGGTGAGGGCGACGGCGATCACGGTACCCGACCTCTCGTTGAACACGTCATGGCTTATGACCAGCACGGGCCGGCGCCCATCCTGCTCACTGCCGCGAGCGGGGCTCAGGTCAGCCCAGCGGACTTCGCCCCTCAGTACCGCGGCCACGCAGCCAAGTCGGACGTCAGGCCCTCTTCCGCGAAGGCCTGCTCCTCGGCGGGGTCGATGGCGTTGAGCGCCATTATGAGCCTAGTGCGCTTGAGCCTCGTCAGCTTCTCGACCACGGCCGACTCGATGGCCAGGCTGCGGTTGACGAACCGCCGCTGCCTCACGAACTCATCTAGTTCCTCGAGCACCTTGCGCTCGATCGTGATGGCTACCTTCGCCTTGGACACGTCCGACTCCGTAGTATTACCAGGCATCATACCGCCTCCGCATGCACCTAGCCTGGCACGCGACGAGGCCGGGCGCTCGCCGGCCTGGGCCGCCGCCGAGTATCCCTAGTCTTGCCGGGCGGCAAGACCGCCCAACCGGCCGCCGAGCGTTAACGCGTGCTCCAGCTGAACCACCGCACCCCGACGAACACCCCCACGACGCCGTAGACGACTATCGCGATCACCCCGGCGGTGCCGCGCCAACCCCAGCTCGTCAGGCCGACGGCGCCGGCGTACGCGTCGATGAGCGCGCCCACCGGCGTCCACTCGCCCACGGCCTGCACCGTCGGCCCCAGGGCACCGCTCACCCCGATCAGGCCGAGCAGCAGTAGGACGATGTAGGCGAAGCGGCTCACGCGGCGCTCACCACCGCCGCCGACCGCACGAGGGCGACGAGCGCCTGCGCCAGGGCCAGGAACATGGCCCCGCCCAGGACGGAGACGCCGAGCAGCAGTAGGAGCTGCCCCGCACCGAAGGCGGCGTGGTGCAGAGCGGTGGCCACGATCACGACGATCACCGTCATCACCAGGTCGGCCACGAGCTGCAGCAGCAGGCGGCTGCCCATGATCTGCCAGGTCGGCGTGGGGGTGAGGCGCAGGCGCTGGAAGACGCCCGCTTCGCGGTCGCGGGCCAACGCGATCGAGTACCCGAACAGGCTGGACGTCATGAGCCCGATCGTCAGCGCCAACGCGATGGCGAAGGCGTCGCCGCCGATGGCGCCGGCGAGAGCGCTCGAGGTGCCCCGGCGACCCAACAACACCACGATGAAGACGGGCACGATGAAGTTGAGCATCAGGACGACCGCGCTGTGCGTGATTGCGATGAAGTCGGCGCGCAGCAGCGCGGCGAAGGTACCGGCCCGCCCTGGTCTCTTCGCTACGGGTTCAGTCACGGAGATCACTACCCGTCAGAGCGATGAACACGTCTTCGAGGGTCACGGTGCCGTGCGCAACGCTCAGGACGCGCGGGTCGTCCTGGTACTTGGCGATCAGGTCCGAAGGCGCGCTGACCGTGACGAGCTTGCCATGATCGATGATCGCCAGCCGCGCGCACACGGCCTGCGCCTCCTCCATCGAGTGCGTCGTGAGGAGGACGCTCCCACCCGCCCCCTGCTGCTTCCGGATACGGTCCCACAGGCTCCGGCGCGACTGCGGGTCGAGGCCCGCCGTCGGCTCGTCGAGCAACAGCAGGGGCGCGTCGTGGATCAGCGCGATCAGCATGGAGAACCGCTGCTGCTGCCCGCCGGAGAGGGATTTGAACGGCTTGCCCAGCTCGCCCTCCAGCCCGAAGCCGCGCAGGCGGTCCACGAGCTCGTCGTCGCCGATCATCACGCCGTAGAGGCCCGCGTACAGCCGCGCCAACTGCTTGATGCTCAGCTGCGGCTGGAAGCTCGCCTCCTGCAGCAGCACGCCCACGCGAGCCCGGGCAGAAAGCGGGTCGCGCTGGACGTCGATGCAGTCGACGATCACCTTGCCGCCGACCGGCCTCAGCAACCCCTCGATGGCGCTCAAGGTGCTGGTCTTCCCCGCTCCGTTCGGCCCGAGCAGCCCGAAGATCTCGCTGCGGTGAACCTGGAAGCTCACGCCGTCGACGGCGGTCTTGCTGCCGTAACTCACCACCAGGTCCTGGACGTCGAGGATGGGGGCGGGCGGTGAGGCTTCGGCCATGCGGACTCCCAGGTGCGGGGGTGTCGGGCGCCCGGGTCGAGCGTCGGGCGGTCCCGCGCGTGCACGTAACGATAGGTCCGTAGGGGCGTCGCGGGTGTCCGTTCGTCACGGGCGTTGCGGCGCGGGTTCCTGTGGCCGCGAAGCCCCGGCTCCTCGGGCTGCCCTGCCGAGGGCTTGACGGACGGCGCGAGTCGCGCGTATATTCAACC
Organism: Trueperaceae bacterium; assembly: GCA_023954415.1. Classification (NCBI taxonomy): domain Bacteria; kingdom Thermotogati; phylum Deinococcota; class Deinococci; order Trueperales; family Trueperaceae; species Trueperaceae bacterium. The sequence goes on along the minus strand of JAMLIB010000007.1, from coordinate 63,130 downwards.
ATCATGTATAGAACCGATCGGTTGAATAGGCGAGACTGGAGAGATGTCGCGGGTCGATGAGTTGAGCCGCACCTTCGCCGCGCTCGCGGACCCCACGCGCCGGGCCCTCCTCGCCCGGCTCGCGGAGGGCTCCTCGACGGTGGGGGAGCTCGCCGAACCGTTCGAGATGACCTTGGCCGCCGTCTCGAAACACTTGCGCGCGCTCGAGAACGCCGGCCTCGTGCATCGCGGTCGCAACGCCCAGTACCGTCCGGCATCTCTCGACGCGCGCCCGTTGCGCGCCGCCGCCGCTTGGCTCGGCGACTACCGGCGGTTCTGGGTCGACAGCTTCGACGCCCTCGACGACCATCTGATCACTCTCACGAACAAGGAAGAGGAGAAGCCATGACAGGGATCACCACCGACGGCAACACGATCGACTGGACCGGCGAGTTCGTCGAGGTCGCCCCTTACGAGCGCCTCGTGTTCACCATCACGGACCGGCCGGCAGAGCCCGGAAGGGCCACGATCGTCGTCGAGCTCACGCCCACCCCGAGCGGGACCCGGATGCGCTTCACCCAGGAGACCCCCGGCTTCACGCCCGAACAGCAGCAAGGCGTGCTCGCCGGCTGGCAATCGTTCATCGATGTGCTGGGGCAGATCGTCGTGGTGTAGCGCGGTCGGGATGCTCGCTCATCGAGCGGCTGGGCGGTCGCATGTCGCCGACCGGGCGAATTTTGGTGGGCCCTGCTGGGTTCGAACCAGCGACCAATCGATTATGAGTCGACTGCTCTAACCGCTGAGCTAAGGGCCCTAGCCACCACCGCGACCGAAGGCGCCCATATGCACGCTCGCGTCGCGGACCAGATTGTACCAGGGCCCCGGCTCACCCGCTGAACGCCCTCGCGCCGCGCCGCAGCCGCTATCGTCGCGCCGCCTCACCTCGGCCGGGCGCTCGACCGGCGCCCACGAGTCGTCCCCGCCGGCCGAGTCGCTATCTCCGCGCGCGGCCCGCTGGGTCCGCGACCGAGCGCCTCCCCGGCCCGTACGCCCGCCACACCCCCTGCGCCAGCGCGTTCACGGGTCGCCCCCCGGTGAACGCCGCCGCCACCGCGTACAGCGTCCGCAGGCCTATGCTCTCGCCGCCGACGAGGTAGATCGGCTCCCAGCGGGGCGGCCAGAACTTCTCCTTGAAGGCCTCCAGGCCCGCGAAGTCGTAGAAGCGCCTCCCGTGCGCGTAGCCCCACGCGAACGCGAGCCTCAGCCAGGCCGGGCTCTCGCGGCGAGGCTCCTCGACGGGGCGGTGCATGCGCGAGAGTGGGCAGAGGCCGAGCGTGAGCCGGCTCGCGCCCAGGTCGGCTAGGTCGGTGGCGGCGCTGTCTATGAGGAGCTCGGCCGTGCCGTTCGGCGCCGCCGGGTCGCGCACGACCTGCTCGATGAGCCAGCCGTTGCGCATGGGGATCGGGGAGGCGACGAGGTAGCCGACGGCGTCGCCACCGCGGGAAGCAACGTACAGGCGCCGGTCCAGCGTGAGGGGCCCGTTCGGGTCCGCGTCGTCCGGTAGGAGCTCGGTGCCGGTGAGGAACCCCAACGGCGGCAGGCCGTGCGCCGTCGCCCAGCGCGTGCGCAGGCCCCTGAGCTCGGCCGCTCCCGGCTGACCCCTGACTAGGCGGGGCGTGGGCCAGCGCTCGACCGCCACCCCCTTGTTGCGCGCCCGGTTGAACTGGGCGCGTAGCGACGCGTGGGAGTCGACGGTCTCGCGCCACGTCGCGGCGTCCCACACGGGCTGCGCGCCGATGAGCGCGACCTCCGAGCGCCGCCTCACGAGCTCGAGCCAGCGCGGCTCGACGGAGAAGTAGCACGTGCGCAGGCCGCGCGCCCGACCGTCGTCCTCGAACGCCCTGGCGATCTCGGCGAGGCGGTCGTAGTGGCAGACGGGCGCGCCGGCCACCACCCTCACGCCCGCGTGCTGCACGTAGCCGACCAGCGCGTCGCCCGCGGGCGTGAACCAGTGCAGGATGTCGGGGTTGAGGACCTGGTAGACCGTCGTGTTCCAGCCGTGGCGGAGGACGAGGTCGCGGGCGACCGAGTGATCGGCGCCCCGGCGGGCGGCCGCGGCGCCTCCGATCCACGCGTCAGGGACAGACTGCGCACTCACCGCCGCGCCCGCGGCGGCGCCCTCTGGCGAGCCGCCAGCGATCTGCCCGAACCGGGTCCACACCACGCGTGCATGCTAGCGCCCACCGGGCGGGCGCCGGAGAGCGAACGAGCGTGGGCGGCGGCCAAGCTGCTCTGTGGCCCCCTCCACTCACGTACTCCCCGCCACCCGGCATATAATCCCGAGCGGACGTTGCCCGGCGGTCCTCTTGGTTCCGCCGACTCGCTTGCCGCCAGGCCCGCCGTGGGTGGCGTTCGGGAGCGGGAGCCTACCCCCGCCAGGTGAGGAGCACAGTGTCCAAGGAACCCATCCAGATGACCGCCCGCGGGCTCGAGAAGCTCAAGGAAGAGCTTCGCTACTTGAAGGAAGACAAGCGGCAGGAGCTCGCCGACTACATGGGCGCCGCCCTAGCGGACGGCGACCTGCGCGAGAGCGCCGCTTACGACGAGGCCCGGTTGCTGCAGAGCGCCAACGAGGCCCGCATCGCCGACCTCGAGGAGCTCGTCCACCGCGCCGTGGTCGTCGAGCACGAGGACGGCGGCGAGGCCGTCGCGCGCCTCGGAGCCTCGCTCACCCTGCGGTCGCAGGACGGCGAGAACGTCGTGTTCCACCTCGTCGGCACGCACGAGGCCGACATCCTCGAGGGGCGCGTCAGCGACGAGTCGCCGCTCGGGCGGAGCTTGGTCGGACGCCGCGTCGGCGACGACGTCACGGTGCAGATGCCCGTCGGCGCCGCCGTCTACCGCGTGGTGGCCGTCACCTTCGACTGACGGCTCCAGCGGCCTCGCAGGGAGGCCGGAGCCGACGAAGCTCCGGAGCGCCGCTACCGACTGCCCCGACCCGCCTCGCGCTGTACCCGTCCGGTCGAAGCCGGACGCGCGATCGGCTGTCCGGACGCGAACGCCGTCGAGCCCGCTTCGGTAAGCCTTCGGTTATCGCCGTGGTCACCTTTCTCAGTCGCGCGCGTTGGTAGTCTCGCCGTATGGTGCGCTGGGCAGCGATAGCTTTCGCCGTGGTGGTCGCCGGCCTCGTCGTCCTGGCGCTGTCGCCGCAGGCGCAGCCGACCGTCCCTAGCGCGCTCATCCAGCTGAGCTCGGTCGACCTCACGCTCTTCCCCCAGTCCGACCCCGACGCGGTCTGGTACTTCTCCGCCCCGACCGCCTCTTACGCGCCAGACCGTCAGGAGACGACCCTGGACGAGGTCTCGGACGGCCGCCGCGTGCTCGCTGGGGAGACGGACTTCACCCTCACGGCCGAGAGCGTCACCATCGACCGGGCAGACAACCTGCGCGGCGACCATATGCACGCGCACCTCATAGCCGACGACCTTGACCTCGACATGAGTTCCAAGGGCTCACGCACGGTGTTCATCGACCAACGGGCGGGGCGCTTCGAGGTCCCGCGCGCGGTCATGACCGGCAAGGACCTGGGCGAGAGCGTGTTCGAGGACATGCGCATCAGTTTCGATTTCACGGAGTTCGAGGCGGGCGGCCCCGGAACGGTCGGCTACGCCCAGTTCATAGTCGACTCGCCCGGGAGGAACCAGTGATCAGCCGTCACAAACGTACCGCGCTCCTACTCGCGGCCCTAGCGGCCGGCCTCGCCGTCCAGGCCTTGGCGCAAGACGGCGCCCAGGAGGCCGCGAGCAAGCGCATCATCACCATCGACGGCTCCGGCGGCACGCAGAGCGGGAACCTGCGCTCCGGCCCGATCGTCTACGAGCACCCCGAACCCTTCGGCATCACGGCCACGGTCTCGACCCTGAGCATCTTCGGTCACCACGCGGTGCTGAGCGCGCCGGAGGGCGAGTCCATCACCCGCGGGGGAGAGCGCGTCGCGGCCTTCACGGACGGCGTGCGCGTCGAGCGCGGCCGCCTAACGGCCACCGGACCGGGCCTCGAGTACAGCGAGGCGACGGGCCTCGGCGTCCTCGCCGGGCGCGCCGAAGTGATCCTGGCGCCGGAGGCCGATGGCGACGACGAGGTGCGGATAGAGGCCGACAGCGTCGCGTTCGACGTCGACACCGACCGCTCCACGAGCAGCGGCAACGTCGCGCTCCGGAACGGCAAGCAGTCGGCCGAGGCGAGCGAGCTCATCTACGAGGAAGGGCGCGAGCTTGGCGTACTCACGAGCGCCGGGGCGCAAGCGAGCATCACCCGCCTCGACGACGACGGCGGGACGACCGTGATCACGGCCGACGAGATCCGCGTGCTGACGGGCTCCAAGCTCCTCTACGCGCGCGGCGACGTGACGGTGGTCGACGGCGCCATCACGAGCACGGGCAACGAGGTCTTCTTCGACGACAACTCGGGAATCGCCGAGGTCATCGGCACCCCGGACGCGCCGGCGCGGGCGCTCGACGCCGACTCCGGCACCACGCTCGTCACGGACCGCATCCAACAGGACGTCGAGTACGACTTCTTCGAGGCCATCGACGCCTCGGTGCCGAGCGTCTACGACGCCGCCACCTTCGCCCTGACAGAGCGCCCGCTCGCACCGGACGGCGGTGAAGGGCCAGCGGGCACGGAGTGAACCGCTGGGCGCGAGGGCCGCGCGCGTCGGCGGTGCCGCACGTTGCGCCGGGGCGGCACCGGGATTCCCGGCGCAACGTGCGGCGCCGGCACCGGCCGCCGCCTTCGCGCCGAGCGCCGCTCCTCGCGCTGCTGGCAACGCTCGCGGTGGCCGGCACGGTGTTGGCCCAGACGAGCACGACCTTCAGCGTCAAGCGCGACGACGCCGAGCTCGTGGTGACCAACCGGGGGCTGGCGGCGGACGGCGCGCGCACCATCGGCAACAACCGCAACTGCTCGGAAGGGGAGCGCACGACCATCGTGTACGCGCCGGCGCCGGGCACGGTGGAGACGCGCGTCGAGGACGCGGTCCTCACGTCCAGGCTCGCCGTCATCACGACGCCGGACGGCGCCGAGGCCGCGGCGGGGGAGGAGACGTTGGAGCTGACGGGCGACGACGTGACGTTCTCTCGGCCGGGCTGTATCGATGCGCGCTCCCCCGCCGAAGGACCGACCGTACGCCTCTTGCAGGGCAAGACGAACGTGACGGGCACGCGTTTCTTCCTCGACCGCGAGACGGACACGGGGGAGATGAGCGGCCCGATCGCACTCGAGCGTGACGCCGGCGAGGGTAAGGAGCCGCTACACGCCACCGCGGACGCCATGGAGTTCGCGGTCGGCGCCCAGCGTGCCACGCTGACGGGCAACGTGAGCGTCGTCAGCGAAGACCGCACGACCACCGGCGAGCGGCTCGAGCTCGACGAGGAGGCCGGCACGGCCATCCTCACCGGCAACCCGGCCCGCAGCGTGAAGGGCGAGGACGTCCTGAGCGGGAACCGCCTGCTCTACTACCTGGACAGCAACGACGTCGTGGTGCTGGGCAACGTCAGCGGCGAGCTGGACGTGGACCTGGAATGACGCCCGCCGAACGCTGCTAGGCCCCTCGTGGGCGCAGCGCTCGTCAGCCGGAACCGAACCGACGCCCGCCCGCGCATGGCTCGCCTGACGAGCGAACCGTCAAGGTCCGGCGCTGGGACCCGACGCCCGCGCGTGGCTCGCCTCGCCTGCGACAGAGCGCCGGCGAGGCGAGCGCGTGGCTAGCTCTCGACGAGCTTGGGGAGCGTGACGGTGAGGACGCCGCCAGCCAAGTGCGCGGTGGCGAGGTCCTTGCTCACGGGGCTCGGCAGCGCGAAGGAGCGCTGGAAAGGCCCGACGCCGCGCTCCGAGAAGAGCATGCGGCCGTCGAAGAGCGGCGGCTCGCGCAGCCCCGCCACCAGGAGCTCACCGTCCTCCACCGCGATCTCGAGGTCGGCCTGGTCGATGCCCGGCACCTCGAGGTGGAGTTGGAAAGCATCGCCGCGGTCCAGGAAGTCCGCCTTCGGCAGGTTGGCCTGCTTCGCGTTCGCCTGTTCTACGAGGGCCTCGATGTGGTCCCTGACCGCGAGCAGCTCCTGGACGTCTCCGGCCGTACCGAACTTCTCGATGCTCATGGCGCGAGTCTAGCACCGGACTTTGAGCCGCTTGTTAGCGTTGGGGCATGGGTCCCGACGTCCATGCGGTCACAACAGACGTGCCGCGCCCCGTCATCCCGGTGCTCGCCGGTCCGACGGCCTCGGGCAAGAGCGCGTCCGCCATGCGCCTGGCTCTCGCACTGGCCGGCACGCCGCACGCCGCCCAGGTGGTCGCGCCTGGGGCGGCCGCGTCTGGCGCCGGCGGGCGCGTCGAGATCGTCTCGGCGGACGCCATGCAGGTCTACCGGGGCATGGACGTAGGCACCGCCAAGCCGACGGCGGAGGAGCGGGCGGCGGTGAGGCACCACCTGCTCGACGTCGTCGACCCGTCCGAGCCGTTCTCCGTGGCGCAGTACGTGCGCCTGGCGGAGGCGGCGATCCAGACGGTCCTGGCGCGCGGCGGCGTCCCGCTCGTGACCGGCGGCACGGGCTTCTACCTCAGGGCCTTGCGGGACGGCCTCCCGACGGTGCCCCCCGCCGACCAGGCGGCGCAGGCCCCCTTGTGGGAGGCCGTGACGGCGGGCCGACTCGGCGAGCTCGAGGCGGAGCTGCGGGCGGCGGCCCCGGCCGACGCGGCGCGCGCGGCCGGGAACCCCCGCCGGATCGTGCGCAGCCTGGAGGTGCTCCGCGCCACCGGCAGGCCCCCGAGCGCGTTCCCCCGACTTCAGCCCAGGTACTCGTACTCCACGGCCCAGCTGTTACCGACCGTTGCCGAGCTGCGCCCGCGCATCGCCCTGCGCACGGCGGCCATGTTCGAAGGCGGTCTGGTGGCGGAGGTGGCCGAGCTGTTGCGCCTATACCCCGAGCAGCCGACCGCCCTCCAGGCGATCGGCTACAAGGAGGTGGCGAGCCACTTGCGGGGGGAGTCGAGCGAGGCCGAGGCCAGAGAGGCGGTCGAGCTGGGAACCGTCCGCTACGCCAAGCGCCAGCTCACGTGGTTCCGCTCTCCCGTCGAGGCGCCGGCCCTGCGCATCGCGGCTACGGGGGAAGGCGCCTTCGGGCGCCTGCGAGAGTGGTTGCTCGGGGTCATCGAAAGGCTGTAGGCGTGGTGACGGCCGGCACGGCTCGGTCGACGCACAGCCGACCAGCCGGGTGACGGGTATCGCCGCCTCCGACCGTCGGGTACGTCCGGTAGCCACGCAACCGACCGGCCTCATGGGTCGACGAACGCGAAACCACGTGCGCCGGCTGCCGGCGCACGGCGGAAGCGGCGGCCGGATTGGGGCCGGGCCTCAGGCGCTCGCCTGCGACCCCCGCCCGTCGCCCTTGCTCGCCTGGCCTTCCTCGCGTCCGCCTTGGACGCCTCTACCGCCGGGAGTATCGGAGGCGTCGACCTGGTCGTCCGCGCGCGCCTTGCCGTGCCCCCGCCGCTTGCCCTTGCCTTTGCCTGCGAAGAAGTCGCGCACCTTGCCTGCGACCGTCTCCTGCTCCTCGACCGTCTCGTCGACCGCTCCGGCATAGGCGGCGAGGTGCTCGCGCGCTTCCGCGGTGAGCTTGGTGGGGACGACTACCTTGACCTCGACGACCTGGTCGCCGTTGCCGGTCTGCCTGAGGCGCGGCATCCCCTTGCCGCGCAACCGGAACGCGCTGCCCGGCTGGGTGCCGGCCGGGACCGTGAGGCGCTCCCGGCCTTCGAGGGTCGGCACGTCGAACGTGGCGCCGAGCGCGGCCTGCGCCATGCCCACCTCGAGGGTGTAGTGGAGGTCGTCGCCGGCCCGCTCGAGGAAGGGGTGTTGCCGCATCTCGATGTACAGGTAGAGGTCGCCCGACTGGCCGCCGTCCACGCCGACGTTCCCTTCGCGTGGAACGCGCAGGCGGTAACCGCCGTCGATGCCCTTGGGAAGGGTGACGCCGACCGTGTCCTTGCCCCGTTCGCGGCCGCGACCGTTGCAGACCTTGCAGGGCGTCGGGATGACGTGACCGTCGCCGTGGCAGTCAGGGCACGTGCGCGCCGTGATGACGGCGCCGAAGATCGACTGCGCCTGCACGCGGACCTGACCGGCTCCGCCGCAACGCTGGCAGGTCGACTTGCCGGCGGAGCCCGGCTCGGCCCGCTCCCCGTGGCAGTGGTGGCAGGCGCGGAGCCGCTCCACCTCGACCTCGACGGTCGCCCCTTCGCGCGCCTGCTCGAGGGTTATGCGGAGCTGCGCCTCCAGGTCCTCGCCCGGTTGGCCGCCGGCCCTGCCGCGTCCGCCGGACATGTTGGCCACGTTGGTGCCGAACACGGAAGCGAAGATGTCGAAGATGTCGCCGCCGAAGACCGCGTTGTCGTCGACGGTGCCGTAGCGATCGTAGCGTGAGCGCCGCGCCTCGTCCGAGAGCACGGCGTACGCCTCGTTGATCGCCTTGAACTTCTCCTCGACTTCCTTGTCGCCCGGGTTGCGATCCGGGTGGTAGCTCATGGCGAGCCTGCGGTACGAGGCTTTGATGGTCTTGCTGTCTGCGTCCCGCGAGACTTCCAGGACGGCGTAGTAGTCGGTCATGCGGCCGCCAGTATACCGGAGGTCGCTAAGACTTCTTGAGTGTCGCGATGCGAAGTAGTGAACCCGACGCCCCGCCCGGAACAACGAGTCCGAGCGGGGTCTGCGCGGTCCCGCTTCGGCCTAGCCCTTGCGCGCCAAGGCGTTGAGCCTCCTAGCCGCCTCCTCGGCGTCGATGTCCCCGGCCTCGAGCCGGTCGAGGATGCCGGTGCGCTCCTCGAGGATGTCGTCGGCGACCTCGTAATCGAGCGCCAAGAGGAGCTTCTCGAAGCGGAGCCGCACCGTCGGGTAGCTCAAGCCCAGCACCCGTTCGACCTCCTTGAGGTTCCCCCGCACCTTGACGAAGATGCGCAAGAACTCGAGGTGGTCGGCCGGAAGCAGCGCGAACTCGTTGGGGGTGAAGCGCCCTTCGATGACGACGCCGCTGGCGTCGCATTCCAGGCGCGTCACGAGGAGGGGCTCGCCCGTCACCGGGCAAGCGGTCGGCATGGGGAGGATCTTCATCCGCTGTTACTCCTGTTCGGTCAGTGGGCTGGGGCCGGGGTGCCGCTCCAGCGGCCCGCCGGGGTCAGTGCGCGGCCCGATCCGCTTGCGGGGCCCGCAGGGTCGTTCCGGTCGCGGGCGGTGGCTGCGGCGCCAGTCCCCGGCTAGGCCGCAACCGTGGCGGGGTCCGAGGCCGTACGCGCACAGCCTCACACGACCTCGACGATCACCGCGATCTTCGCGTCGCCGGAGTCGTCTTCCGCTTCGATGTCCACCAGGCGCCCCTGAGGCAGGTCGTCACCGAGGTTCTGCAGCAACTGCGCCAGGTCGATGCCCTGGTCGCTCAGCTCCTCCGTCGTGTCACGCGGGATGAACCGCATGGCGTACTTGGCGAGGGCGAGCGGCACGTTCACGCGGACCTTGCCGCCGTTGCCGGTGTGGGGGGCGTCGACGAGGATGCGGAGCATGCGGGCGCCGCCGCGCTGGGGCGCCGGTGGGGGCGTAGGCACGGGCGGCGGGGAGGGCAGCCTCGGCCCCTGGGTAGAGACGGCCTTCAGGAGCTCGGCTGCGGCGTCCGCGGTGATGTGGCCGGCCGCCAGCATGTCGAGGATGCGCTTGCGGGTGTCGGAGTCAGCCACGGTCGTCCGTTCCGGTCTTGAGCTTGATGGTGCCGGCCGTGACCTTGAGGTCGAGCCTGGCGACCCCGGTGCCGAGGGTGCCGGTCACCGTCCCGCTCATCAGCCTGCGGCCAGTGGTGAACTCGGGCCCGGCCTTCACCTCGCCTATCGAGACGTCGCCGTTGACCGTGACGTCCGAGCCGGGCAGGAGCACGACCTCGAGCTCCCCCGCGGTGTTTATGATCCGGTGCCGACCGCTGCTCGCCCGCAGGCTCACCGACACATCGCCGGCCAGGCTCGAGAGGTCGATCCCCTCCAGCCCGTAGGCGTCTAGGTCCCCGGCCGAGAGGCTCCCGCGAAGGTAAGGCACCCCGTGGAGGTCGACGTCTCCCGTCGTCATGACCAGGTCGATGCCGAAACCCGCAGGCAGGGTGAGCTCCACGTCCCCGGGCCGGCCCCTGCCGGCCAGCAGCCCCGCGAGCGGGCCCTCGAGGTTGCGCAGGAAGAACCCCTCGCCCTTCCCGCCCAGCGCGACGCGGTAGCCGTAGGCGGTCGCCTCCAACGTGGCCTCGCCAGAGTCCGACGTGACCTTCGGCTCGCTGAGGCTCGGGTCGACGTGCACGTCGAGGTCGCCGGCTACGACGTCCACGCGCACCCATCTCGTACCAGCCGGGGCGGAGGCCTCGGCAGCCTGGTCGTCGGTCTTCGGCGCGCGGCCCTGCGTCTGCCGGCCGTCGCCTCGTGCACCTTCGTTGGCACCCGGCCGCCCAGGTTCCGCCGGCACGGTCGGCCTCGGCGCGTCGGCGCCCAGCGCTGGTCGTGATGCGGGCGGCATGGCCGCAGTTGGCGGGGTCGCCGGCTGAGCGGGCGGCGATGGTGTCGTCACAGGGACCGTCGGCAGGGGCGCAGGCGGCACGAGGGCGGGGGCCTGGTCGCCGTTCGGAGGCGAGGTCACGAGTCGTGCGTCCAGACCTTCGCCGCCTTCCGACGCAGCGTGCGCCGCCTCCAGTTCGTCGGCCTCTTGGACGGAGCGCAGCACCGCCTTGAGGCGCTCGCCCTCCTCCGCGGTTATGAGGCCTTCCGCGACCATCTGCTCGACTCGGGCTATCTCGTCCATCTGTGCTCCTGTCTCTCTTGCTTCGCTTTCGTGGGGTTCTGCGGTGGCCCGGGCACGTTATCGAGGGTCCTGACATCCTCCGGGCCGCCGAGGGTCCACCGCCTTGCGCTTACCGCTGGTCCGGCATCCGTGCTTCGTACCCTTCCGCCGGCCCGGCATCCGTGCTTCGTAACCCGCCGCCGGCACGGCATCCGCACCTCGCACCTCTCCGCCGGCCCAGTATCCGTACTTCGCACCCCGCCTGCCCGGCGTCAGACTTCTCGGTAGATTCGACGCTTTCGACGTAGCCCAGGCCCTAGTGCTCCGGACGGAGCGCCGCCTCAGCGCAGATTGGGCATCACTTCGCGCAGGTCGTCGAACTTGCCGGCGTCCGTTAGCGCTGCACGCCCGCCTTGGCCCTTCGGGTCCAAGCGACGGCTCACGGCGTCCAGCCGGGTCGCCGAAGCGTGGAGCCACTTGGCGCAGCGCGCACGCAGGCGCGCGCTCGGGCTGGGCGCGTTGGCCGCACGGACGAGGCGGTCGTTCGCGGCCTCGTTCCGCAGTTGTGAAACACGGTCAAGGGTGTGACGCTGATCGAGGTACGCGTTCATCATCTCGCCTCCTTGGCAAGATGATAGTCGCTAGTTTACAGATTGTCAAGTGGAGCTTTATAGATTGATAGATGCCATTTCGCATCAGCCATCGATGGGGTCGAAGACGTATGCGCCGGCCGCGAAGTCGACGGCTACGTAGCCGGCTGCCAGCAGGGGCATCATGGTCCGGACGAACGCGTCCTGCCAGCGCCCGGCACGCTCTGGCGCGGCTAAGCCGCCGGCCTCCGGCGGGGCGGCCACCATCACCCTGGCACCGGTCTCTACGGTTCGGGCGAGTAGGCCCTCGGAGAGCTCGACCACGGGTTCGGCGTCGCCATCGCTGGAAGCGGCTCGGACGGCCCAGGTCGCCAGGCGCTCCCGGACCGGAAGCGCGGACCGAGCACCTACTGCCGGTCCGTGTAGGGGTCCGCCACCCTCGGCGCGGGCCGTCACTCTCTGTCCGGTGAGCATCCAGAGCGCGAGGAGGCGATCGCTCCTTCCACCGCCAAGGGGTCCACCCATAGGACCGTAGAAGTCCACAAGATAGTCGACGCCGACCGCTCCGAGGTGACGAAGGTTCAAGTTCGCGTTACGCGCCTGCAGCGGATCGAACGTCCAGGTCATCCATTCGATGCCCCGCTCCAGGCACCAGGCACGCTGCTGCCACTTGAGCGCTCTACCGACCCCACGACCGCGCGCGCCCGGCCTGACCGCCGCCATGTGCGAGTGAAGACCTGGCCCTACCATCAGGCGGCCGTGGGGCGAGGCGAGGAAACCGTAGGAGAAGCCGACGAGCGCATCTTCGAGGAAGGCGCCGCCGAGTTGCCCCCCGGCGTGAAGCGCCGCTCGGAGCTGCGAGTTGGGCACGACCTCCAAGTCGTCCAGCCCCCAGACTTCCCGCTGGATGCGCTCGACCTCATGGAGATCGGCGTGACTGGTCAACTCCCGCAAGACCAGCTCAGGCGGTGACCCGCCGGTGGCCAGTTCACGGGCGGCTCCGTCGTCGTCGCTGGACCCGAGGTCTGGCATGGCAGTCTGTAACGGGTCAGTCTTCGGAAGCGCCACCCGCTTGGCCCATCGGCGGCTTGCCGGTGAGGCTGAAGCGGGGTTCGTCTACGGTCCAGCCCGTCTCGCGCTCGACGTACTCCTTGAGGAAGCGTCCGAGCGGGACGCCGTTCACGAGCGGAGCCGGCACGTCTCGCACCTCACCCGTATCGGCGCAGACGACGTGGTAGTGCGGTGTGACGTTGCTGTCGTAGAGGGCTTGTCCGGTAGCTCCCCTGAACTCCCGCACGAGCCCGGCACCGGCTAGGGCCGAGAGGTTCAGGTACACGGTCGAGAGGCTCAGCTCCTCGCCGCGCTTCTTCAGGTCGAGATAGAGGCTCTCCGCGCTCACGTGCCGGTCCTTCTCGAGCAGGTAGGTGAGGATGATCTCCCGCGGCCGGCTGTAACGCATGCCGTGGTCCTTCAGCACCTCACGCGCACCATCGACCATCGGCTGGTGGTCGGCGTGCTCGTGGTGACCCGCGGGCCGCACCGCACTTAGTTCATCGCCCTCGTGGCGCATCTGGCTACATAGCCTCTCTGACGGGCCGATCAGGCCCGCTCGGTTGCCGTCAAGGATAGCATGTCGGAACGACTCCGACTTGCCGGGGGGTTTCTCGACCTTCACGGTCCAAGAATAACCCGGCGGGGTGCCTGTCGCCACCGGGGCTCACCTGGTTGAGTTGCGCGTCTCTAGAGCAGGTCCTCCACGGCGGCGCGCTCTTCCAGCAACTCGCGCTCGGTCGCTTCCATCTTGCTCCGCACCGCTGGGCTTACGGAAAGACCGGCCACCAGGGTCACCCTGCCGTCTCGCACGGTCACCGGGTAGGAGTACACGATGTCCTTGGCGACGCCGTAGGCGCCGTCGCTCAAGATCCCCATGCTGACCCAGTCGCCCTCCGGGCTGCCCAAGGCCCACGTGCGCATGTGGTCGACGGCGGCGTTGGCCGCCGATGCCGCACTGGACGCACCGCGGGCATCGATTATCGCGGCGCCACGCTTCTGGACGGTCGGAACGAACTCCCCCGCGACCCAAGCGTCGTCCACGAGGTCGGCGGCCGGCTTGCCACCGACCGTCGCATGGGTGACGTCCGGCACCTGCGTGCTGGAGTGGTTGCCCCAGATGATCATCTTCCGTACGTCCGAGACTTGCGCGCCCGTACGCGCCGCGAGCTGGCTGAGCGCCCGGTTGTGGTCGAGGCGGGTCATGGCGGAGAACTGTTCAGGGGCCAAGTCGGGGGCGTTCTTCAAGGCGATGAGGCAGTTCGTGTTGGCGGGGTTGCCGACCACTAGGACCTTGACGCCGCGCGCGGCATGCTCGTTGAGGGCCTTGCCTTGCACGGTGAAGATAGCGCCGTTGGCTTGCAACAGATCCTTACGTTCCATGCCGGGGCCACGGGGCCGGGAGCCGACCAGCAGGGCGTAGTCGGCGTCCTTGAACGCCACGTTGGGGTCGTCCGTCGCTACGATGCCGTGCAACAGCGGGAAGGCGCAGTCGTCGAGCTCCATGACTACGCCCGCCAAGGCCTTCAACGCCGGCGTGATCTCGAGGAGTTGCAGTATGACCGGTTGGTCCTTACCCAGCATGTCGCCGGCTGCGATGCGGAACAGCAAGGCGTAACCGATCTGGCCTGCGGCACCTGTGACTGCCACGCGTACGGGTTGCTTCATGTGCTTCACCTCTGTTCGGTCTCGGCCCGACCCCTTGCTCAGGCAGGTTGTCGCGCACGGCTTCGCGTCTCATGTGGGCAGCACTAGCCGCGGCGAGCGCGCCGTGCAGACCGGAACGTCGGCGCCATAGTATCACCGGCCAAAGCAGCCGCCAGCGGCCAGAACGGCGAATCGTGACCAGGGCCTTGGTGACCGGTGACCGGTGACCGGACCCGGCCGCTGGGGGCTTGCCGGGGTCAGGGCCTTGGTGGCTAGAACCCCGCGTGCGGGCCCCTGCGCAGCGGCGTCCCGTGCGCGAGCGGAACCCTAGAACCCCACGAGCAGGACCCTGCGTCTTGTGCGCCCCCGCGCCTGTTCAATCTGGCTAGAACCTCCACGAGCAGGACCCTGCGGACCCGATCTAGATTGCCGCTCGCGCCCCAGCTCCAGAACCCCCATGCGCGGGGCCCGCGGAAGGGAATCCGAAGAGTCGCGCACGCAAACGCCTATAACCCCCGTGCGCGGGGCCCTGCGGTTGCGGCCGGTCCGGCCGGCCGCCGCAGCTCCTTTAACCCCCATGCGCGGAGCCCTGCGACCGGGACTCGGAACGACTGGCGGGTGGCGCCGGTCGCCTCTACTCGAGACGCTCAGGGAACACGGCGGGCCTCGCAGCGGGCCTCGCGACGGCCAGGTACCGCGACCGTGCGCCGGCTCTCGCTCTAGCTCTCGTACCCCAGTAGTTCCAGGATGCGCTGGAGTTCGTCCTCACTATGGAAGTGGAGCTCTATGCGCCCATTCTTCCCACTCCCCGCGATCCGCACGCGCGTCCCCGCGAAACGACTGAGGTCTTCCTCCAGGCGGGCGTAGCGCCCAGCGGCCTTGCGCTGGGAGGAGCGTGCCGTCGGGCGCTTCAGCCCCTCCGCCTCGCGAACGGTCAACTCGCGCCGCACGATCTCGCCCAGTGCCCAGAGCCTGTCGGGTTCGGGCTGCGCGAGGATCGCTCTGGCATGCCCGGCCGAGATGGCTCCCGATTCGATCGCTGCCTGGGCCTCCTCCGGCAACGCGAGCAGCCTCAGCGCGTTGGCGATCGCGCTCCTACTCTTGCCCACAGCCTCGGCCACGCGCTCCTGGTTCATACCGAAGTCGAGCAGGAGCTTGAACGCGCGCGCCTCATCCATGGGGTTGAGGTCCTCGCGCTGCAGGTTCTCGACGACGGCGATCTCCAACGTCTCCTGGTCGCTCAGCTCGCGTACCGTCGCCGGGACACTCGTAAGGCCCGCCCGCTGCGCCGCACGGAAGCGCCTCTCGCCCGCGACGATCTCGTACCCCCCGTCCACCGGCCGCGCCACGATGGGCTGTAGCACGCCTTTGCGGGCTATGGAGTCCGCTAGCTCCGCGATGCCGGCCTCGTCCATCTTCTGACGGGGTTGAAACGGCGAGGGTCGCAGCTGCGCCACCAAGAGCTGCTGGACGCCGCCCTTCTCCACCTTGGGCAACAAGGCGTCCAGGCCGCGACCAAGACCTCTACTAGGCTTCGCTGACACGCTCGATGACCTCCTCGGCCAGTTCTCGGTAGGCTACCGCCCCTTGCGAGGTGGGTGCGTACTCGAGCACGGAGCGCCCGTAAGAGGGCGCCTCCGCCAGCCGCACGGTGCGGGGGATGATGGTCTTGAACACCAGGTCACCGAAGTGCTTCCTGACGTTCTCTTCCACTTCCTGCGAGAGCCGCGTGCGGCTGTCGTACATGGTCAGGACGATACCCAGGATGCGCAGGTCGGGATTGACGGAGCCGCGGACGCGCTCGACCGTATCCATCATCGACGCGATGCCTTCTAGGGCGTAATACTCGCTTTGCAACGGGATGATCAAGAGATCGGCAGCCGCGAGGGCGTTCAGGGTGAGGACGCCCATCGACGGTGGAGCGTCGACGATTATGAAGTCGTAGTTCGGGCGCACGCCCATCAGCCCCCTAGCCAGGAGCCGCATGTTCTCGCGACCGGCATCGACCTCGACTTGGACCCCGGCTAGGTCCGCCGAGGCGGCGAGCACGTGGAGGTTCTCCGTGCTCGTGGCTATGACCGCCTGTCGGGCAGACGAGCGGCCTGCGATGACGTCGTAGAGCGTCGCCTCGGGAGCGCCGATGCCGACGCCGCTGGTGGCGTTAGCCTGGGGGTCCAGGTCAGCGAGGAGGATCCGGCGCCGCTCCGCGAGGGCGGCCGACAGGTTGACCGCGGTCGTGGTCTTTCCGACGCCCCCCTTCTGGTTGATCACGCCGATGATCGGCACGTCGAGCCTCCGAGGAGCTTAAGTGCGACGAGGCTACCACGGTGTTCCAGCGGCTCCTCCACCATCTCGGCTCCTGCCGCGTTGCTCTCGGCCCGGTCCATTCCCGTACGCTTGGCGGCACCGGCCGCGTCGAGAAGCGCTTGGGCCTCTTGGCGCCAACCCTCCCCGCGGCGCGTGATCAGCCAGGCCGAGTCCGCGCGCACGCCCACCGACAGCTCAGCCAGCTCGGCCAAACCCGTCACGGCCTGCGCGGTCACCGCGCTTGCCGCCACGCCGGTCATATGCCGCACATCCCCACCGAAGACCCGGGCGTTACCGAGCCCAAGCGTGGCCACGGTCATCTCTAGGAACGCGGCGCGGCGTCGCCGTCGTTCGACGAGGTGGACGGTGGCTTCCGGGAGACAAGCGGCGATGACTACGCCCGGCAGGCCGGCTCCGGAACCGATGTCCACCACGGTCGCATCGGCACCAACCAGGCGCTCTATGAGGGCTGCGAAGCGGTGTCCCTCCTCGAGGAAGCGGTCGAGCTCGGTTAGACCGCGGTCGGACATGAGGTCGAGGGCGGCATGGTAGCGGGTGAGCAGGTCCCGGTACCGCCCGAGCGTGGCCCCTGCATCCTTCATACGGCTTTCTCCCGGTTCGACCCGTGCCTCGCGGTAGTCGTAGCTCTACCGCGAGCGCATGCGGCTCCGATTCGGCAACCTTCATGCCCTTCGGCACGGGGAACCGCGCTCCACGACGGTGTCGATCGCGATTGTTTCACGTGAAACATTTCCAGGAACCCGTCGTCGGCCGAGCCGGTCCGGCAAGGCGCGGCGCGGTCCGCAGCTTACCTTGGCGACACCCGCTTATCGGACCCACCGTGGCGATGCGCCTTCAGGTGAACTAGGAGCGCGGCCACGTCGCTGGCCCTGACGCCCCGCACCCGCTGCGCAGCGCCCAAGGAAGCGGGGGCCGCTCGGCGAAGTGCTTGCAAACCCTCGGTCGACAGACTGGCCACCGACTCGAAGTTCACGCCTTCGAGGCTCATCCGCTCGTAGGCGGACTGCCCGTCTCGCTGCTGTTTAGCCCGCTCGATGTACGAGGCGTACCGCACCTGGGTGACGACCCGCTCGACCTCGCCAGGTGTCAACTCGTCGGCCGCCACGCCTACCAGCGCCACCACGTCCTCGTACTCCACGCCCGGGCGGCAGAGCATGGTGACGGCGAGGTCGCCGCCGTGCCGCGAGCGAGCTAGCCGCTGTACCTCACGGCTCACCCGCTCCTCGGAGGCGCGCTGCCTAGCGAAGACCTCGTCGGGAACGAGGCCCCACTCGTGACCCATGCCCATCAGGCGTTCGTTGGCGTTGTCCTGTCGATGTAGTAGCCGGTGCTCGTTCCGCGAAGTCATCATCCGGTACGGCTCGGCGATCCCCCAGCGAACGAGGTCGTCGAGCATCACCCCGATGTACCCCTGGTCCCTGAGGACCGTAACCCTCACGGCGCCCCCCGCGTGCCGGGCGGCGTTGACGCCGGCGATAAGCCCCTGCGCCGCCGCCTCCTCGTATCCGCTCGTGCCGTTGATCTGACCAGCCGAGAACAGCCCCCGCAGCTTGCGAGACATGAGCGTGACATCGAGTTGCGCCGGATCGAGGGCGTCGTACTCCACGGCGTAGGCATACCGGTGGATCACGGCGCGCTCGAAGCCGGGCAACGTCAGGATCAACTCGTCCTGCACGTTCGGGGGCAGAGAGCTCGACAAGCCCTGAAGGTAGAGTTCGCTGGTATCCAGTCCATCCGGCTCGACGAACAGCAGATGATGGTCCTTGTCGGAGAAACGGACGACCTTGTCCTCGATCGACGGGCAGTACCTGGGTCCCGTGGCGTCGATCTCGCCCCCGTACATCGCGGACTCGAGCAGATGCTCCTGGATGAGAGCGTGTGTCTCGGAGGTAGTGCGTGTCAACCACGTCGGCGTGCTCGTCATGCGTGGACCGGGCACGCCGCTGAAGGTGCCTGGCGGATCGTCGGAGGGGACCTCCTGCAAGACGCTCAGGTCGACCGAGTCGGCGCGAATACGCGGAGGCGTGCCTGTCTTGAGGCGGACCAAGTCGTGGCCCGTCGCGCGCAGCGACGCGGAGAGGTGCCGCGCGGGAGCCTCGCCCTGCCGACCTGCCGGACGTTGCTTCTTCCCATACCAGACGACGCCCGCCAGGAAAGTTCCCGTGCAGAGCACGACGGCCGGCGCGACCAACGTTCGACCGTCGGTCGTCAGCACACCGGTCACAGAGGCTCCGTAGGTGAGCAGCTCGGCCACCTCAGCGCGGACGATGGCCACGAGGGGCTCGTTCTCCACCAAGGCCCTGGCGGCGGCGGCGTACCCGTCACGTTCGTTCTGGACGCGCAACGACTGCACCGCCGCCCCCTTCGAGGCGTTGAGCATGCGTGTATGGATGGCCGTTTCGTCCGCCAGCCTACCCATCACGCCACCAAGGGCATGCAGCTCGAAGACGAGTTGCGACTTCCCTGGTCCACCGATGGCCGGGTTGCACGGCATGACGCCGATCTTGTCGGGGTTGGGGATGACCAGCGCCGTTCGGGCACCGAGCCGAGCTGCGGCGATCGTTGCCTCGATACCCGCATGCCCGCCCCCAACGACGACCACATCGAACTCCTGCCGCATCCTGCCCTCCTTTGCCCTCGACATCTGCTCTTGACACCGGAGCGGAACCGCTCGGGCGGCCGCGGCCACACCTCGCAAGCGCCCACGAGTATAGCTGTCTGGCACATGCGGCGGCGTCGCGGTTGAGTTCTCTGCCCGGGTGGGTCCCCCACCGGTCGTCGACCCCACCCCCTGGCTTCGTCCCGAGGCCGCTACGATCGTGCCGCCGGCCAATCATGCCGCCGGCCTCCGTAGTCTCTGGCCGCTGGCTTCAGTCTCTGGCCGCTGGCTTCGTCCCGACGCGGCTGCTACTCGCCGCCGGGGTTCACAACCCGAGGGTGGGGTCAAGGTCACTTCGCACCGGGATAGCGGCACGACGGGCTAGGACCGCCAACCTATCCTTGTCGTGGGGCCCCACGACAAGTCGGGAGGCGGGAGACGTCTGATAGACTGGCTCGGTCAACGGCGCCTGCGAGGGCCTTCGAGCATGCACGCAGTTCAAGACGAGCGGTCGGCCAACGAGCACCGGGCTGGCCCCTTGAACCGGGCGAGAACTACCCGTCACGCAGGACCCGCCGCCTAACGCGTCGGGGTGGTCCATGCACCCGGTTCCGCCCGGGACAGCGCGAGGCGGTCTTGCGGGCGTCCTCAGTGCGGATGTCCTCGTCCCCGAGTTCCGTGACGCGCAGCTTGGCTCGAGGCTACCGTCGCCCAGCAGGGCAGGAACGTGGCGCATATCTTGAAGTCGTTGCCGAGGTCGGCGGGCTTGCCCCGGAGCAGCGGGCAGTGGCAGAATCGGCGTCTCGCAGGGTGTATTGGGAAGGGGAAGGTTTGCGATGGCGGGCAAGGCACAGGGGATGTGGGACGACGTCATCGCGCGCATCCGCGCCGAGATCCCCGAGGTCGAGTTCCGCACGTGGTTCAGCCAGGTGAGCCCACACGGCATCGAGGACGGCGCGTTCGTCCTTGGTGTGCCGCACTCGTTCGCCCGCGACTGGCTCAGGTCCAACTACAGCGGCGTGATCGAAGCTGCACTCCGGGACCTCGGCGTCGAACCACCTCGCGTCGTGTTCCAGGTCATCGGCAGTCAAGTCATAGAGCAACGGGACATGTTCAGTGCGCCGCCGGCACCCGAGACGCCGGCGGGCTCCGTCGAGACCCGGCGCCCCAAACTGAACCCCAAGTACGTCTTCTCGCACTTCGTCGTCGGGCCCAACAACAACCTCGCCCATGCGGCCGCACGCGCCGTGGTCGAGGCACCTGGTCACGCCTACAACCCCCTCTTCCTGTACGGGGAGTCTGGTCTGGGCAAGACCCACCTGATGCACGCCGTCGGGCACGCCGTGTTCGAATCACGGCCGGACCTCCAGATCGAGTACGTGACCACGGAGGCGTTCACCAACGACCTGATCACTGCCATCGCCGAGCGCCGGATGACGCAGTTCCGCGACCGCTATCGCACCGTTGATCTGCTCCTGATCGACGACATCCAGTTCATCGCCGGTAAGGAGCGCACGCAAGAGGAGTTCTTCCACACGTTCAACGCCCTCTACGAATCGGGGAAGCAGTTGATCGTGTCCTCTGATCGACCGCCCAAGGACATCCCGACCCTGGAGAAGCGGCTCAGGAGCCGGTTCGAGTGGGGACTGATAACCGACATCCAAGCTCCGGAGCTGGAGACGCGCATCGCCATCCTAGGGATGAACGCCGAGTACCGGGGCGTCAAGGTGCCGGCCGAGGTCATCGACTACATAGCGAGGCATGTGACATCGAACATCCGGGAGCTCGAGGGAGCCCTGGTCCGCGCGATCGTCTACGCATCCATGAACCAGTCGCCCCTCAACCGCCAGACCGTCGCACGCGCCCTTTCAGACGTCTTCGCGCCAGGCGACATCAACCTGACGATGCCAGACATCCTCAAGCGAACCGCCGAGCACTTCGGCGTCAAGCCGGACGACGTGCGTGGCAAAGGCAGGCGCCAGGAGCTGGTGGTACCGCGTCAGGTCGCCATGTACCTGATCCGCGAGTTGACTACCCACTCCTACCCCGAGATCGGGCAGTACTTCGCCGACCGCGATCATTCGACCGTGATGTACGCGGTACAGAAGATCGAGGGTGTCATCCAGGAGGAGGGTGACCTCAGCCGGGCCGTGCGTAGCCTACGCGAGTCGTTCGTCTGAGCGTTGCCCCTCCGTCCCGATCCCCCACCTAGAGCCATCCCCTCTCACGGAGCAGCCCTCTTGCCTCCTTTACTGCCTGTGGATAACCCTGCGGACAATCTTGTAGAGAAGCTGTTGATCCGGTTGTGGAAAGCCCCGGGTCGTACCCAGCTGTTGAAGGTGGTGGAGGAGTCGAACGCTGTTCCACAGGCGATCCCTGATCGTCCACAGTTTGCTCCACAGCCCAGATCGTGTGCCCGACGCTCGACAAGCGGTTATCCACAGTCTCCACAGGCCCTACTAGGAGGACTCCCATGATCTCTAGTTAGGCTGAAACCTAGTAAGCCTTCTTAGGGATGAAACGGGTCCGTTTCGAGTCAAGCGTCAAACACGGGGTTAGAGCGCGTGGAAACCTCGCCAGGAAGGGCTTAACAGGGTATGCTCTGGCACCAGGAGCTAGGCTTCGACAGCCTGGAGGCAACCGGTCCGTGCCACCCGTCAACCCTCACGAAAGCGAATATCATGGAAAGAACCCCGATGAAACCGAGTGAGGCGCACGCGGAGAAGGAACCCAGGAGAGTCGCATGAAGGTGCTCGTCCCGAAGAAGAGCCTAGCCGACACACTCGCACGCGTCGAACGCATCGTTCCCAGCCGGTCCAGCAACCCCGGGCTGAGCTTGCTGCGAATAGACGTCACTGAGGACGGCATGGAGCTCAGCGGGTCGAACATGGATGTCGATATCCGCGCGCGCTTCGCCGTAGACGCCCCTGGCAGGGGCAGTTACGCCGTCGTCGGGCACGTCTTCAGTCAAGTAGTGCGGGCCCTGCCGGGCGAGGACGTCCAGCTCGACCTAGGCGACGACGAGATGCAGATAAGCTCCGGTTCCTATTCGACGAAGCTGCAACTCATGTCGCCATCTTCGGCACCCGTACTGAACTTCGGCACGCAGTTCGGTGGCAGCATCGAGGCCGCGCAGCTTGCCAGGGCGCTCTCGGCCGTGAAGTACGCCGCCTCGGTAGCCGACTTCCAAGCAGTCTTTCGGGGTGTCAAGCTGGAACTGGCCGACGGTCACACGCGGGCCGTTGCAACGGACGGCTTCCGGCTCGCCTACTACGATCTCAAGGAAAGCACCGGCTTGAGCTCCGAGGTAATAGTTCCTGCCCGTAGCGTGGACGAGCTCCTGAGGGTGCTCGGCGACGGTGAGGTGAAGCTGGCGCTCGAGTCCGGTCAGCTTTCCGTCCAGCACGGTAACTACTCCCTGAACCTCAAGCTCATGGACGGGACCTTCCCCGACTACGAGCGCGTCATTCCCAAGACCTTTCCCGTCAGCATCACCTTGGAGGCCGGCCGTCTCGCCGAGGCAGTAGCGCGGGTCGCGCTCATGGCCGACAAGACGACCAACAACCGCGTCGATCTGTTCGTGAAGGGCGGCGAGTTGCGCATCACGGCCGAGGGCAGCTTCGGTCGTAGCCAAGAAGCGCTGCCCGTGCTGCAAGAAGGCACGGACCCGGAGATCGTGCTGGCCTATAACAGCAAGTACCTCACGGACGCGCTCTCCCCTGCGGACGGCGAGGTTCGTTTGAGCTTCTCCGGCTCCAACTCCGCTCCGAGCGTGGTCACGGACCTGGGCGACAACAGCTACCTCGCCATGGTCGTGCCGCTCAGGACCTCGTAGACCTGTTCCAGGAGGAACGATGACGATCATCGAAGACGTGCGCGCGCTCGAGGTGCTCGACTCGCGCGGTAACCCGACCGTGGCAGCCACGGTGACCTTGACCAGCGGCGCTACAGGGACCGCGCTAGTGCCGTCCGGTGCCAGCACCGGAGCTCACGAGGCCGTCGAACTGCGCGACGGCGGTGGCCGTTACGCCGGCAAGGGTGTCCTGAAGGCCGTTCAGAACGTCAACGAGCGCATCGCTCCCGAGCTGATCGGCTACGACGCCCTCGAGCAGGCGGCCGTCGACCGTGCGATGTGCGAGCTGGACGGCACCGCGAACAAGTCCGAGCTCGGCGCCAACGCCATCCTCGCCGTCTCCCTCGCTACCGCGCGCGCGGCGGCGGAAGCCGTCGATCTACCCCTGTACCGCTACCTGGGCGGCCCGAACGGCCGTGTGCTCCCCGTGCCTCTGATGAACGTCATCAACGGCGGCAAGCACGCCGACAACGCGGTCGACATGCAGGAGTTCATGCTGGTGCCGCTCGGCTTCTCCACCTTCGGCAGCGCGCTGCGGGCCGGCGTAGAGACGTTCCACAGCCTGAAGAAGGTCCTCTCCAAGCGCGGCTACGACACCAACGTCGGCGACGAGGGCGGTTTCGCGCCCGACCTGAAGAGCAACAGGGAAGCGATAGAGGTCCTCCTCGAGGCCATCGAGAAGGCCGGCTACACGCCCGGTGACGAGATAGGCATCGCCCTCGATCCTGCCAGCACGGAGTTCTTCTCCGAAGGACGTTACGTCCTCAAGGCCGAGAACCGGGAGTTCGACTCTGACGGCATGATCGCTTACTGGCTCGACTGGATCGACCGCTACCCTATCGTCTCGATAGAGGACGGCATCGCCGAGGACGACTGGTCCGGTTGGGCGAAGCTCACCAAGGCCGTCGGCACCCGTGTACAACTCGTCGGCGACGACCTGTTCGTCACCAACAGCGCCCGTCTTCAGAGGGGCATCGACGAGGCCGTAGGGAACGCCATCCTCGTGAAGGTCAACCAGATAGGCACGCTCACGGAGTCCATGGACGCCATGGAGCTGGCGAAGACCTACGGTTACCGGAACGTAGTGAGCCATCGCTCCGGCGAGACCGAAGACGCCTTCATCGCCGACCTGGCCGTGGCCGTCAACGCCGGTCAGATCAAGACGGGCTCGGCCAGCCGCTCCGATCGCATCGCCAAGTACAACCGCCTGCTTGCCATCGAGAGCGAACTTGGCGACGCGGCACGCTACCTCGGCAAGGCGGCGTTCAAGCGATGAGGGCGGGGCGTTGCACCAAGATCGTCGCTACCCTGGGCCCCGTCTCGAACTCGCCAGAGGTGATCGAGCGTCTGCTGGAGGCCGGAGTCAACGTGTTTCGGCTCAACTTCTCGCATGGCGCGCAAGAAGTTCACCGCGCGACGGTGGACACCATCCGGAGCACGGCCGACGCGCAGGGGGTGTCCGTCGGCATCCTGCAGGACCTTCAGGGCCCTAAGATCCGCGTGGCCCGTTTCAAGGACGACCACATCACCCTCGTCCCCGGCCAGAAGTTCACCCTGACCTGCGGTGACTCGAGCCCGGGCGATGGCACGCGGGTCGGCGTCACGTATACGAACCTCGTCAACGACCTCAAGATAGGCGACACACTCCTGCTGGACGACGGTCGCCTCGAGCTGCGCGTCACGGGGCTCCAGGACGATGACATCCATACTGAGGTCGTCGTAGGGGGCGTGCTCAGCAACAACAAGGGCATCAACATCCCGGGCGCCCATCTCAGCATCCCCGCGCTTACCGACAAGGATGTCGAGGACCTGCGCTTCGGGGCGGAGCTGGACGTCGACTGGGTCGCGATGAGCTTCGTCCGTACTCGCGACGACCTCCTTCTGGCCCGGCATTACCTCGCCCGCGCCGGATCGCAGGCGCGGCTCATGGCCAAGATCGAGAAGCCGAGCGCCGTCGAGCGGTTCAGCGAGATCCTGCAGGAAGTAGACGGCATCATGGTGGCTAGAGGCGACCTCGGCGTCGAGATGCCGGCCGAACGCGTTCCGCTCATTCAGAAGCAACTCATCCGCGAGTGCATGCAGGCGGGCAAGCCAGTCATCACGGCCACGCAGATGCTCGAGTCGATGATCACCAACCCGACGCCCACGAGGGCGGAGGCGTCGGACGTGGCGAACGCGATCTTCGACGGTACCGACGCAGTGATGCTCTCCGCCGAGACGGCGGTAGGCGCGTATCCGGTCGAAGCCGTGCGCATGATGGACCGCATCGCCAGGGCCGTGGAGGCCTCGCCGGAGTATCGCGACGCCATGCATCAGCTCGTGCCGACGGCCGACGCTTCCACGGCCGACGCCGTGGCGCTGGCCGCCGTCGAGATGGCTTACAACCTGGACGCGCGGCTCATAGTCACGTTCACTTCGAGTGGGAACACCGCGTTGCGAGTGTCGCGCAACCGGCCCCCTACCCCGGTTCTGGCCATAACCCCGAATCCGCGGGCCTTAAGGCAGATGATGGTTGCCTGGAGCGTCGTTCCCTACCTTAGCGACGACATTCACAACACGGACGAGATGGTGGTCGTGGCCAAGCGCGGTATCGAGGCTACGAAGCTCATCGGGCGCGACGACCGGTTCATCATCACGGCCGGCGTGCCGTTCGGCATGCGCGGCACCACGAACCTCATCCGCGTGGAGCGGAACCGCTGAACCGAAGCGGCGTATGCCGGTGACGGTCGGGCGCGGCATGCCGAAGTTGGTAGCCGGCCAACCGCACGGGCGCCCCGCAGTACTTGGCTGACGCGCGGTCCGGTTGCTGAGAAGCGGGCGGCGGGAGCGCATGCTCTGGTGCGGTCCGGCTGCTGACATGTCCGAACGAGCGACCCGACCTCCAAACGAGAGCCGCGGCCGGTAAGTCACCGGCCGCGGCTTTTCAGTTGCTAGGGCAGGCTAGCCCGGTCCTCAGGCTTCGCCCTCGGCCACGACCAGCACTTTGAGGTCGATAGTGACCTCGGGGTGCGGGCGGTACGGGACCGAATGCTCGCCGGTCACCTTGATGGGCTCGGCGAGGAGGACCTTGCGACGGTCGATCTCCACGTCGTAGGCGGCCTTGAGGGCGTCCACGATGTCGCGGTTGCCGACAGAGCCGTAGATCCGGCCTTCCCCGGCCTTGACGCGAATCTCCACCTTGGCGTCGCCGAGCATGGCGGCGAGGCGTTCGGCGTCGGACTTGCGCTCCGCCAACTGGCGGGCGCGCTGAGCCAGGCGCGCCTGGAGTTCGGCCTGGTTCGACTTGGTCGCCGGCAGCGCCAAGCCCTGCGGAACCAGGAAGTTCCGGGCGTAACCGTCCTTGACGCGGACGATGTCGCCTGCTTCGCCCAGCTTCTCGACGGGCTCCAGCAGGATCACGTTCATTTCCGCACCAGCTTCTCTGTGATCGGGATGATCGCGAGCATACGCGCACGCTTGATGGTGGTGGCGAGCCGACGCTGATGCTTGGCGCACACGCCGGTGCGGCGACGGGGCAGGATCTTGGCGGTGTCCGAGATGAAGCGCCTCAGCACCCTGCCGTCGTGGTAATCCATGATCTCGTACTCACCCGCGCAGAACGGGCAGACGCGTGGCCTGCGGCCGCGGCGGCCGCCTCCACGCCGACGGCGATCGCCGCCCTTTTCCCGTGCTTCTCTTGCCATCTAGAAGGGTAGATCCTCTTCTGGTGGAAACTCCTCGTCGATATCCAGCTTCGACGGTCTCGCCTGGGCGCCGGTAGCGACTGTGCGCTCCGGACGGGTTCCGGCTCCACCGCTGCCGGGACCGCGAGTGAGGAACTCGACGCGCTGGCCTTCGAGGCGCGTCGTGAACCTGCGATTGCCTTCCTTGTCCGTCCAAGAGTCGTTGACGAGACGACCGATGACGAAGACCGCGTCGCCTTTGCGAAGCGACTCGCAGCCCTCCGCCAGGTCGCGCCACACGGTGACGTCGACGAAGGCGGTGCGCTCCTGGTCGTCCCCGCCGCGCCCCTTGAAGCGCTCGTTGACGGCCACGCCGAAGCGCGTCACCGACGCCCCCGAGGGGGTGGTGCGCAGCTCCGCGTCGCGGGTCAGGTTACCCACGATGAGCACCTGGTTGAGGGCGTCCTTGAGGCGATGCTGACCGCGCGCGTCGATGACCGTCGGCTCACCCGTGCGAACGCCGACCGTGACGACATCGACGCGCTGGGCGTTGACGTCGAGCGCGTTGCGCTTCTGGCCGTCCTGGGCATCCCAAGTGCGGTAGTTGAGGCGGCCTTCCACGAACACGTGGGTGCCTTCCTGCAACTGCTCAGCCATCGTCTCGGCCTGGGCGCCGAACAGGGTGACCCTGTGGTACCAGGCCAACTCGCGGGGTCTGTCGTCCTCCCCCATGACGTGATCGTTGCCGGCCAGGTTCATCTCCAGGATGGCCAACCCGCCAGGGGTATAGCGCAGCTCCGGTCTTTGAACCAGCGTGCCGACTAGTAGAACTGTGTTCATGCCACGTGCCATGGGTGACTCTCCAACCGCTCGTCAACAGGTTCTCTCGGCTTAGGCGGCGACGCTGGCCTTGCCTTCGGCCTTCGGTTCCTTCTTCGTCTTCCACTCCGGGCGTTCCCGGACGACCAGGACTCGCATGACGTTATCGCGTTGGCGTAACGCAGCTTCGATGGTCTTGGGGGTTTCGCCGCTCAAGCGTAGGCGATAGATGAGGTAGTAGCCCTCGTTGCCCTTGCGGATCGGGTACGCCAGACGGCGCATGCCCCATTCGTCGAGCTGGAGAACCTCGCCTCCCGCGCGTTCCACATGGAGCGCCACGGCGTCCTTCTCGGCCTGGACCTGCTGCTCGCTGAGGCTAGGGTCGAGGATGACGTTGAGATCGTACTTCGCTGCTTCGTTCGGCATGTGCACCTCCTTCCTTGACGGGTAGAGACACGACGCGACAGACCGTGATACGGCCCGCGCTCGCCCTACCCAACGTTGGCTCGCCACCACGCGTGCCCGGGCATGCCCGATGCGTTCACGCGGCAAATGCCCATGGTAGCACACGGCGGGGCGGTCCTGGCGTTGTCGCCCGGCCGCCGCCCCACCCTCACGGCCCCGTCCATCCGACGGCCAGGCGGTCGCGCACGAGCATGCCGCCCTGCTCGCCAGCGGCGGTCTCGTACAGGACGAGCGGACGGAAGAGCACGGGCCTGCTCGGCCTGGTCGGGTACAACGATGCGGTCGTCACGACGATGAGGGCCGCTTGATCGGGCTCGATGGTTAGGTCGAGGCTCGCCGCCGGGCGGACGCGGAGCGCTTGGTCGGCCGCCGTCCGCGGTCCGGAACCGTCGGCAGACGCGCCGCCGCTCGCGGTCGGGTTGGTCTGCGTAGCACCCGGCGGCAGTGCGTCAGGTGACGTGGGGTCGGAACCGCCTGGTTCGCTCCCGAACAGGCTCGCCCGCCACCTGGCCACTTGCTCGACGCTGCCGGCGCCGGCGAGGACCTGGCCGGTCGCGGCCACTTCCGGCGCGTACTCTACACGCGTCAACCTCGCGGGCCGGTGCCCGAGGTTGAAGACCGAGAGCACGGCCGGAACGCCGCCCGAAGGCGTGGACGAGGTGCTCACGACGAGGCCCGCGCTGTCGGCCGGCCGCGCCACTATGCGCACCGCGCCGAGCTGGTGCCGGGTCTCCTCACCGGAACGGCACCGCGCCGTGGCGCCTGCCGAGTACTCTCCGGGCGGTAAAGGGGCCGTCACGGTCGTGAGGGGGAGGCGGTAGCCGATGCCGACGTCGTCGTCGGTGGCGACCACGGCGCTGCGCTCGAGCTCGATCCGCGTATCGCCGAGGGACAGCGTCAACGTCACGAGGGGGTCGGAGGCGCTGCAGGCGTGCCCGTGGAACGTGATGCTGCCCCTAACACCGTCGCTCCAACCGAGGTAAGCACCAGGACCAAGCGCAGGCTCGCTCGGTGCGCCGGCATTCGACCAAGGCGCGGCAGCCGTGGGCCAGCGCGAGACCCCGACCACATGGCGGCGGACCCACGCCCAGGCGGGCGATCCTGCGAACGGCAGCGTTGGCAGTGCGCGGGCCAGTCGGTACGGCGCCCGCGGCGCCCAGCTAGGAAGGATGCCGGCCCCGGTCCAGACCTCGGCGAAGGCGAGCATGCTCCCGATGAGTACGGCCGCGAACAGGACCCCGGCGATGCAGGCGGTCCCGCGGAGCCGCCCCCGCTCGAAGCCGAGCGTCAGGCGTCGACCGCTCACGGACCGGGTGCTTCCGGCTGCGACGAGCCGAGCCGTCCCGTTCCGCACGCGACCTGGAGGTCCAGCGCGAGGCCGGCGAGCTCCGCTTCCGCGAACGCGAGCTCGGCGCGGGCGTTCACGACGTGCATGGCGAGCACCGGATCCTCGACGGCACGCGCTGCAGCGCGCGCCGCCTCGAGACCGACTGCGTCAGGCATGTGATCACGCACTAGCCAGAGGAGCGTCAGCTCCGCCGCGTCCACTCCGGACGCTGCGGACTCGTAGGAACGGAGCAGCGCCGTCACCGTGGCCGTGAGGTACTCGAGGGAGTCGGCAAGCTCGAGATCGTCGAACCGTTCGTCATCCGTCGACCCGAGTGAACCGGTCGTCGCGGCGGTCGGCCAAGTCAACCGGAACGCCTGCTCGGCGCCGGTCGGACTCACCCTGCCGGTCAGCTCGCCGGAGGCGGGCCAGTGGCCCGGTAGCGGGATGCGTGCCTCCAGCCCGATGGCCGCGGTCGCCGCCCCTGCGTCGGAGGCGCTCGGGAACCGGCCGCGGTAGTCGGCCCGGGCGAACAGCCCGATCTCGACGCCGGCCGTGGAGGCCAATGCCCGCTCCAAGGCGCGCTGGCGGTGCAGCGACACCGCGGCTAGAGCCTCAGGACCGCTCGCAAGACAGACCGTCAGGCTCGGTGGGTCCGTGAGGATGGCGGATTTCAGCTCATCGAAGGTCGGCAGGCTCAAGGCGGTCGCGGGCACGCCGTGGATGCGCTCCAGCCTGCGCCACAGTTCCGTCGCGTTGGCGGCGGCGAAGCGCGCCAGCCCGGCGACTTCCTGGTGGACCACGAGCAGCTCGCGTTCCCCCGGGCGCAGCACAAGCGCATCGGCATGGCTCGTCGGCGGTCGCCAGTACCGCTCGAACTCGGTCAAGGTCGCCGTAGCGGCGGCACTAAGATCCGTCACGAGGGCCAGGGAGAGAACGTCGCGTATGAACTCGGCCCTTGCCGCAGTCGCTGTCGCCGTCGTGAACGCCGTGAACGCGGATCGCTGCTCGGCGAGCAGAGCTGCCTCCGGCTCCGTCCGGAGGCGATAGAGGGGTATCGACGCGCTCATCCCTAGGCTCACCTCGACGCTGGAGAAGTCGCGCCAGGTGACCGATTCCGCGACGCTTAACTCAGGGAGCCGCGCCAACTCGTGGGCGAGCGCCGAGGTTGCCAGCTCGTTCGCCTGCTGCGTCAAGAACGCGGGCGGGGAGTAGTGGGCCTCGTACGCGGCGAGGAGGGGCTCGAGAACCGATCCTTGCGCGGCCGCCGCTGCACCGGGAGCGAGCAGGGCGAGCAACAGGGCGGCGCGCGTTGTACGCCCTGCGCGGGTGCGCGGCGACCGGCCCGGTAGGGCGCCCCACGACGGGCGCCGGAACGCGCGGACCGGGCACCGTCGCGGAACGCCCGCCCGCTCGTGCCCTGGAGTGCGCGCCGATCCGCAGCGCGGCGCGCGGGACGACTCGCCTATCAGCGACCGTCTGGCCATGAGAACGACGTCACGAGGCCCGTCTCGAGGTAGTAGCTCACCTCGCCGATGGAGACGATGGGCAGTAGGCCGAGCGTGACGGCCGTCGGGCTGCCCGTCAGGCGTCCGTTGGCCGTGGCCTCGATGCCCACCGTGAGCCGACCACCTGGCGGGATGGCGATGCCGGCGCGCGGGATGCGGTCGTCCGGCAGGGGCTGTCTGAGGCGGGTGCCTCGCTCTTCCGCGCGGAGGAAAGGGCTGCCGAGGAGCTCGTCACGGGCGGGGTTCCGGCTCAGGCTCATGAACCGTACCGTCAGCTCGGAGCCGTTGACCAAGGCCAGCTCGTCGAACTTGCGCCCCGGTTCGCCGCCGCTGTCCTCGTACGCATCGGTTCCCGAGACGACCGTGAGCTCGAGCCCAGAGCCAGCCCCGAGCGGAGAGATGTCCGCCAGCGGATAGAGAGCGACGAGCACCCTGCCGAGCCATGTCTCCGCGCCGTACGTCGCTGCGACGGTAACGCTCGCGCTGCAAGGCTCCATGCGCGTGAGCTTCGCCGGAACGCGCCAGACCTCGAAGCGGGTGTTGGTGGGTTCGGCCACGTCCAGACAGTCGGAATCGGACGTGGCCGATACGGAGTCCGCCGCCGCACGGCGCGGGTTGGCGACCGCGAGCGTGGCGCCACCGTTGGAGCCCGGGGCCAGGTCCTCGAAGTGGATGCCTACGACGGGTGCGAGGTCCGGCCCCGCCCCCGCCACGGACCGGCCGACGGCGGCCAGACCAGCCGTGGCGAGGCAGACGAGCGCCACCGCATGGCGGAGGCCGCCCAGCCGCACGCCTGCGAAGCTGCCGTACCCGGCCGCGACCTTGCTGGACCGAAGGCCGGGCCGCATGCGTGCGAGGCCGCGCCAAGGAGCATGTACCCTATGGGTGCTCAGGAGCCGAAGGCGATAACCTGCTTGTCTCATGCTTCTCCCATCTCGACGCTTGGTGGTGGGTGGTGAGCGCGAGCGCGCCCACCACCCACCGGCCGATCAGAGTGCGCCGTCCATCGTCGTGTACTTCATGTAGGTCTTGTTGGTCGTGCCGCGGTCGGCGACGCCGGTGTCTTGCGAGCTGCCGTCGCTGTAATTGGCGAACTTGTGTGCCACGTACGTCGTGGTCACGCGCATGTTGCCCTTGTAGAGCTTGATCCGCTTGTTGGGTGGGACCGTGAGCTGGGCCGTCGTCGGATTGGAGCAGACCCTGCTGAAACCGACGGACAGACTGAGAGCCGCCGAGATGCCTGCTCCGCCGCTGGTCAGGGTCATCCTGCACTGCTCGTCGATCACGTACGTATAAGTGACCGGCACGGAGGACGGGTTGGTGAAGTCGCGCTCCATCGAGTAGCTCGTCTGAGTGGGCTTCCCGGTGCTGGAGCTCACGATCTCCCACGAGTAGCCGACGAGCTTCGGCGGTGGGGGCGGCTCGTTCGGTTCCTCGTCCGGTGGACAGTTGTTGCAGAAGCCGGCCGTCACGGCCGCGAGCTCGCCCATGCCGAGCGGAACGGTGGCGGCGTGGGTGGAGCCGAGCGACATGCTCAGGAGCATGAGTAGCAGCGTGCTAGCGGACCGTAGTTCGAGGCGTTTCACGTTTCCTCCGGTGGAAGTGTCGAGGTGCTTCAGGCGGAAGGCGATCGGCGGTATCCACCCCCTTCGCGCCCCGCGGCGCCCACCAAGCCCAGCGCGGCTAGGCAGGTGAGCACCCCGGCCCAGTCCCCGTACCGCGAGTACGGCGTGGAACCGGCCCTAAGCCTCGCGGTCGCGCCGAGCGTGGTGGCCACGCCAGGCGTGGAGCGCTCGACCAGCCGTCCGGCCGGGTCGATGATGGCGCTGGGGCCGCCGTTCGAGGCGAAGGCCGACCACACGCCGTTCTCGACCGCGCGTAGACGCGCGACGCGTAGGTGTTGAAGAGGAACGTCGCCGCCGGCCGCGAACGTGTCGTCCGTGATGACGGCAAGCAACTCGGCCCCGTCGCGCGCGGCTGCGCGCACCGTGGCCGGGAAGGCGATGTCGTAACAGATCACCGGAACGACCAGGACGCCGCCCACCTCGGTGGCGCCCTGGGTCGTCCCTGCCGTGAGGCCGGCTTCGGCGAACGGCACGAGGCGCCGCTTGTCGGCGACATGGATGAGCTCCGAACCGACGAGCACGAAAGCCGAGTTGCCGTATGCGCCGGCATCCTCGTCGCGCGACGCGGCGCCTGTGAGCAGCGGCGCCAGTCCGGCCAGGGTCAGGCGCTGGTCGCCGGTGAGCGGCGCTCCGGAAGCGGCGCGCGATGAGACATAGCCGAGGCGGCCCGGCCAGACTCCCTCGGGCCAAACGGTGACGGCCGCGGTTCCTGTGCCTGCCGAGCGGGAGAGGTCGGCCAGGGTCGCTAAGAGTTCGGCGGCGAGGGTCTCATCGGACCCGGCGGCGGCGCGCGCGGTGGCCGGTAGGTTGGGTTGCACCACCACGATGCGCGTGACGCCCCACTCGCCTGCCGGCGCGGCAGCAACGGCCTGCCCAGGGGTGGCGACCGCCTCTCCGACAGCCTGCTTACCCGCTGCGATCGTCGCGCCGTCTACGGCAGTAAGCGACGTGGCGGCCGGTGCCCCCGTGGCGACCGACCAGACGACCAGCGCAAGGAGCCCGAGGCCCCCGACGGGCAGAAGGGTCGCCGACGCGGTCCGAGGCGCCCAGCCGTGAAGACGAGCGCTCGCCATGACGCGGTGCACAGCCTCTAGCGCCAGCGCGTTGGCGAGCAGGACCGCCAGGCTCACTGCCGTTACCGAGCCGAGGCGCGCCAGGTGGACGGCGGGCGTCTCCGCCTGGGAGTAACCGATCACGGCGAGGGACGGTGCCCAGGCTCCCGCAAGCCACTCCTGGCGGGTCGCCAGCTCGGCGCAGCACCAGAAGACAGGGGGGACGAGCCAGACAAGGCGCCGAGCGCCGCCCCGCAAGCGCGCGACCACGAACGCGGCCGCGCCGCAAGCGGCGCCGAACGGCAGCGCGGCCGCGCTGGCGACGACCAGGTACGCGGGCAGTGAGAGGGCCAGGGTCGCTTCGTAAGCCACCGAGGTGACTCCGAGCGCAGTGAGCGCGCCGCAGACGGCCGCGAGCAGGAAGCGCCGGCGCGCGGCCAGGACCTGTACCAGATGGAAGGTCGGCATGAAGGCTACCCAGGCGAGGGCGGGCGAGGCGGCCCACGGCCGTGAGGCGGCTGCCAACAGGACCATGCTCGCCAGGCAGGAGACGTATAGCTCCGCCCCGGTGGCGGGAGCGCTCCAGGATGAAGCGGTCGCTGTGGCCGCGCCGGGCGAGTCGTTCCTGAACGCGGTGGGACGGGGCAGCGATGTGAACGGGGCCGACATCTAGAGCGCCCCGAGCAGGAACACGCGGCCGCTGAAGCGGCGCGCGAAGGCGTCGAGCGGGAGCACGTACGCGCCAACGGCGGGGTCTGCCACCGTCACCGCGCCGCGAGTGACGGCGCGCACGGCGACGAGGTGACCGAGCGGCGCGGAGCCGACGACGTTCATGTGAGCGACGAACGGTAGGGGCAGCCCGGCCAGGTCGGCAGGACCGACCCGGTACCACGTGCCAGGGAACCCGAAGCGGTCGGCGAGGCGAGCGAACTCGCCCAAGCTGAGGCCATCGGGAGCGAGCCGCGCGGCGGCGGTGACCGAAGCCAGTTCGAGCCTACTCCCGGACCAGGCGGCGAGCGTGGCGACGACGGCCGGCCCGCAGTCGTTGCGCTGCGACTGCAACACGACGGGCACCGAGCCGAGAGGGTAGGGCGTGGCGTTCCAGGCGCGGCTGGCCTGGGCGCCGAGGGCCGTAGGCAACGTCAGGACGGCCGCTGCCGCCAAGGTGGTGAGGATCGGCACGAGCGAGCGCCACCGCCTCGAGGCCCGGACCCAAGACCGGGGCGCCGCGCCTTGCCGTTCGCCATGCCGATCGGCGACCGCCGGCCGGTTTCCGCTGCGTGCTGCCCTGCCCATACCCTCTCCCTCCTTCGAAAAGAGGCTAGGGGCTGGGCGTTACTTGTGAGTCACGCAAGTTGGTCGGAGCCGACCAGATCTAGGCGCTCGTCCTGCCCGGGCTCACGTGCCGCGCGCCGTCAGCTCACGCTGGTCGAGAGGGTGGTCGCAGGACGCTCGGCGTCCTTGTGCGCCCGCGGCGCGAAGCCCAGCAGGCGCAAGCCGTTGGCCACCACCAGGATGGTGCCGCCCTCGTGCCCGATGACCCCGAGGGGCAAAGGAAGGTGGGAGAAGAGCGTGACGATGACCATCAGGACCATGATCCCGAGCGCGAAGGCGAGGTTCTGCCTGATCACGCCGTTGGCGCGCTTCGCGAGCTCGAACGCCTCGGGGAGCCGTGAGAGGTCGTCCGAGAGCAGGGCGACATCGGCTGCCTCCAGGGCCGCGTCGCTGCCGGCCACTCCCATAGCCACGCCGACGTCGGCGCTCGCGAGGGCGGCCGCGTCGTTGACGCCGTCACCCACGAAGGCCACCGTGCCGCCCGCTCCCAGCTCGCGGACGACCGCGACCTTCTCGTCCGGTAAGAGGTCGGCGCGTACCCCTTCGGACCCCAGCCCGAGCGTGCGCCCCACGTCGCGCGCTACGGCCGCGTGGTCGCCCGTGAGCATCGCGAAACGTTTCACCCCGGCCCGGGCGAGCTGTGACAAGGCGGGCGCCGCGCTCGGCCGCACGACGTCGGCCATGCCGAAGAGCCCGGTGACGCGCTGCGCGTCGCCCAGTATGACCACCGTCTTCCCCGCGCTCTCGAGTCGAGCCAGGGCGGCGGCGGCCTCTTCGGCCAGCCCGACCCCGAGCTCGGCTGCCAGCTTGCGGTTGCCCACCCAGTGCGGTGTGCCGGCCAGCTTCCCCACCAGGCCCTTGCCGGGCACGGCGACCACGTCGGAGGGGGTCGGACAGGCGAGCCCGCGGCTGTCGGCCGCCAGGCAGAGCGCCTTGGCGAGGGGGTGGTCGGAGGCGGCCTCGATGGCCGCGGCGGCGGCGAGCGCAGCATCGTCGCTCTGGCCGAACGCCATGATGTTCGTCACCTGCATGCGTCCCTCGGTGAGGGTGCCGGTCTTGTCGAACGCGATGGTGGTCACGGCCCCGAAGCGCTCGAGGGCCCCGCCGCCCTTGAAGAGCACGCCCATGCGAGCCGCGCGCGCTAACGCCGAGAGGACGGCGGCCGGCACGCTGATCACGATGGCGCATGGGCTCGCCACCACGAGGAGGGTGGCGGCCTTGTAGAACGCCGCGTGCGGGTCGGTGCCCGAGAGGAGGAACGCGGCGAGCGCCAGCGCCGTCCCGGCGATGACGAGCACCGTATAGCGCTGGCCGAACCAGTCGCTGAAACGTTGGCTGGGCGAGCGGCTGGCCCTGGCCTCGGTGACGAGCTCGATCATGCGAGCCAGGGTCGAGCTGGACGCGTCTTTCGTGACCCGCAACTCGAGCGCCCCGTAGCCGTTGATGCTGCCGGCGAACAGGGCGTCGCCGACGGCTTTGTCGACGGGAACGGACTCGCCCGTGATGGGCGACTGGTCCACGCTCGACGCGCCGCGCTCCAGTACGCCGTCGAGGGGCACGCGCTCGCCCGGCCGCACGAGCAGGCGTGCGCCGATGGGGACCGAGTCGGACGGCACCACGCGTAGCTCGTCGCCCTCCAGGAGCGTGGCCGTCTCGGGCTTCAGCTGCATGAGCGCCGCGACGGCCCCCTTCGTGTTGGTGAAGGCATGGTCCTCGAGCGTGCCGGCGAGGCTGAAGAGGAAGAGCAGCACGGCACCGTCTCGGGGTTCGCCCACGAGTGCCGCCGCCACCGCGGCGAGCACCATGAGGAGGTCGATGTCGAACTTGCGCTCACGCGTCAGCTCGGCGAGGGCCTCGGCGGCGGCCGGCACGCCGCCGGCCAGGAAGGCGACGGCCAGCCCGACCGCAGCGACGAGGCCCGCCACACCGCCGACACCGACGTAGTCGGCGAGCCAGCCGCTTCCCTGACCGTCGTAAGCGCGCCCGACCACCACGGCCAGCACGGCGGCGGCCAGGCCGAGGCCCGTGAGACCCGTGAACACGGCAGCCATGCGGTTCCGCCCACGCTCCGCCGCCAACTCGTCGAGCAGCCCCTCGGAAGCGGATCTTGGGGTCTCCCCCGAGGCGGCAGCATGGCCGGCCCCCGTGTTCGGTCGCTCCGGTTCTCGCATGCCCATAACCTAACCCGGAATCGTTCCGATTACAATATGGCTACCTTCGCGACTATGCCGACCCCAGCCGCCGGACCCGAGAAGCCGGTCTCCCCTTGCCGTCCAGCCCCAAGGCCCGGTCTCCCCCTCATCATACGGCGCGTTAGGCTGCGGCGATGTCAGGCAACCGTCTGCGCCCCTTCGCGAACGCGTTCCTGACGGCCATCGCCTGCCTAGCCCTGAGCGTTCCGACCTTATGGTTCGCCCTCTACCTCTTGTTCGCCGATCGCTGGTGGTGGTTGTTCGTCGCCAACTCGCTGGCGCCCGTCCTCTTCATCCCCGTGCCCGTAGCGATGCTGGTCGCCTGGTTGCTGCGGCGGAAGCGGCTCGCCCTGGCCGGCCTGCTCCCCCTCGCCGTCGCCGCCTACCTGTGGACGGGCACGTACTTCCCGTCGCGCGCCGACGGGCCCGCCGTGGTCGAGCAGGCAGCGACGGTCTCGGTGATGACGTTCAACGTCAAAGCGGGCAACCATGACGCGAGCGAGCTGGAGGCAGCCATACTCGCCTCCGGCGCGCACGTCGTGGCCCTGCAGGAACTCAACGAGGGTGTAGGCGAGGAGCTGGCCGGGCGTTTGGCCGGCACGCACCCGTACGTCGACCTGGCGCCCTGCCCGCCGTGCGGCGACTGGGGAAGCCTCGGCATCTTCTCCGCGTACCCGCTCGAGCCCGTGGCGGCGGACCTCGGCGGCCCGGCCGCCCGCAACCCTCAGGTCGCCATCGTCCACCACCCGCGCGGCGACCTGCTCGTCGTCAACGTCCACAACCTCTCCACCCCAAGGTTCCCGCAGATATGGCCGGCGGAGATAGCCAGAGCCGTCGAGTCGCGGGAGGCGGTCGCCGCCGCGCTCGTCGCGCTGGTGCGCGACGCCGACGTGCCGGTCGTCGCCATGGGTGACTTCAACACCACCGAGCGCAGCGGCGCCTACCGCGTGATCACGAGCGAGCTGCTCGACGCCTGGCGCAACCGGGGCTTCGGGTTCGGCAGCACCTTCCGCGGCGGCGGCCAGAGCGGCGCGGCTGCCCGCCCCGACACCACACGCTCCGGGGCCGCGGGCTCCGACACCGCGCTCGACGGCTCGCTCGGCGGAGCGCTGCCGCGACCCGCACTCCCGGACTGGCTCCTCAGGATCGACTACGTGTTCCACTCGCGGGGCCTCACGACCCTCTCGGTGAAGGTCATGGCATGGCAGGCGGCGTCCGATCACCGCCCCGTCACGGCGCTGCTCGCGTTCACCGACTGACCGGAAGAGCCGCGAGTGCTCCAGAAGTCACGAACGTTCCAGGGGCCGTGAGCGCTCCGGAAGCCATGAACGTTCGCTGAACCGAGCCAGCGGCCGCGCCTCACCGTGGCGTCTTAGCTTGATGAGCGTAGAGCCCGGTGCGCTGCGCGTGAGCGCGCACGGCGCCGCGAGCTCCTTAGGAGGCGAACATGCGCATAGCGCTTCGTAACTTGGTGATGACGGCAACGCTCCTGGTGGCGGCCCTCGGCGGCTTGGCCGGCGCCAGGGGCGTCGACATCGTCCTGCCGGACGGCGACACCTGCAAGATCGTCAGCCCCGAGCTGAACCCGAGCCTCGCCAACGGTCGCGTGAGCCACTTCTGCAGCGACGGCGTCGCACTGGTGGGCGGGCTGCAACTGGGCGATGGCCTCGGCCTGGTGACGCGCGTCACCTACGACCCGAACGATCCGCAGAACGTGTTCTCGGACGGGCTCGTCTCCATCGAAGCGCGCGGCGTGACGTTGGAGGACGGCACCGTCTGCCTGCATGCCGGCGAGGGGGCGACCATCGCTTTCGACGGCGAGCGCGCCAACTACACGTGTGACGACGACTCGGTGCTCCTCGGCGCCTTCGAGGCCGACGGCGACGAGGTCTTCGCGACGCAGGCCACGTTCACGCACGATGACGCCGGTTTCCACCTGGTCGGCAAGGAGCGCGTGGCGGTGCAGACCATCGATGCGAGCAGCCCCATCACGAACGTCGAGTGGAAGCTCGAATCGTTCGGCGTCGGCGGTACCCCGGCCCTCGAAGACGCTCCCGCGACCCTCAGCATCCTGGCCGGCCGCGCCGGCGGCAAGACGGGTTGCAACAGCTACTTCGCGGCGGTGACGTTCGGGCTCGACGGCGCCATCGGCTTCGCGCAACCGGGCGCGACCATGATGTACTGCGACGGCGCCATGGACCAGGAGCAGAGCTTCTTCACCACGCTGACGGGCATAGACCGTTACGAGCTGACCACCGACGGCAAGCTCGTCCTCAGCGGCAGCGAGGGGTCGTTGGTCTTCGTTCGCTGAGTCCCGCGTCTACGCCGCGGCTCGCCGCGGTCGCCGCCGACCTCCAGGTTCACGCGTGGGGTCGCCTCGGCGCCTACGGGGCTCGGGCCGCGCGGCACGCGCGGGGAGGGACGTCGCCTAGGCGCCTACGAGACCGGGAGGGCTTCCCGAGCCCCGGTGTGGTCGAACCAAGGTTGAGCGATAACTTCAGCCAACCGACCTCTTTGGCTGAAGTTATCGCTCAACCTTCGCTCACTTACTAGGGGTCGGCGGGGGATGACTAAGCCCTCGCCGCGTCCCCATCCAACCTTCTTCGCTCACTTCGCAAGGCCCACCCGCTTGCGGCGGCGGAGCCAGAGAGCGAAGCGGCTCGGCCTAGTACCCCATCGCCGCGCCCTGCGGCCTGCGGCTGTCGTTGGCGCCGTACAGCACGCCGGTGGTCAGGTTCCTGAGAATGGCCTCGGCCGAGCCCCAGTTGCCGCCCTCCTGGATGACGTGGCCCATCGCCTCGAGGAGCGCCCGCGTGTCGGCGGAGAGCGCGAACCGCTCGACGTACAGCACGTCAGGGAGCCACTGGTGGTGGATGCGGGGGGCGTCGATGGCTTCCTGCACGTCCATGCCGTGGTCGATGACGTTCATGATCGACTCGAGCGTGATCGTGATGATGCGCGAGCCGCCCGGGCTGCCAGTCACCATGAAGATGTCGCCGTCCTTGGTTATGACGGTCGGCGACATGGACGACAGCGGCGTCTTGCCGGGCGCCACCGCGTTGGCCTCGCCCTGCACGAGCCCGTAAGCGTTCGGCACGCCTGGCTTCACCGTGAAGTCGTCGAGCTCGTTGTTGAGGAGGAAGCCCGTGTCGCCGGCGATCTTCTTGACGCCGAAGCTCAGGTTGAGGGTGTACGTGACGGCCACGGCGTTGCCCTGCGCGTCGACGATGGAGTAGTGGTTCGTGTTCGTGCCCTCGTGCGGGGGCGTCCCGGGCATCACCTCGCTGGAAGGCGTGGCGCGGTTGCCCACGATCTGGGCGCGGATCTGCGCGGCGTAATCCTTCGAGAGCAGCCGCTCGAGCGGGTTGTCGACGAACTCCGGGTCGCCGAGGTACGTGTTGCGATCGACGTAGGCGTGGCGCATGGCCTCGGTCATGAGGTGCACGGTCTGCGCGGAGTTGAAGCCCAGGTAACCGATCGGGTAGCCCTCGAGGATGTTCAGGATCTCGCAGATGATGGTGCCGCCGGAGCTGGGCGGGGGCGAGGAGATCACCTGGTAGCCCCGGTAGTTGCACGTGACCGGCTCGTACTCGGCCACCTTGTAGCTCTCGAAGTCCTCCTTGCTCAGGATGCCGCCGTTCGCTTCGCTCGCGGCCACGACGGCGTCGGCGATCGAGCCCTTGTAGAAGGCGTCCGGCCCCTCGTCCGAGATGAGCTGCAGGGTGTTCGCGAGCTGCGTCTGAACCACCGTGTCGCCGACCTCGTAATGCTCGCCGTCCTTGAGGAAGATGGCGGCCACGTTCTCCTCGGCGCGGAAGGTGCTCAGGGGGACCGTGAGGATGTCGTCGCCAGGCACGAGCTCGAAGCCGTCGCGCGCCAGCGCGATGGCCGGCGCCATGAGGGCCTCGCGGCTCATCGTGCCGTACTTCTCGCGGGCGTACTCGAGGCCCATGACGGTGCCAGGCACGCCGATGCCGAGCCAGGAGTTCGTGCTCGCGCCCGGGATGACCTCGCCGTCGGCGTCCAGGTACATGTCCACGGTGGCGTTGAGGCTCGCCTTCTCGCGGAAGTTGATGAAGATGTCTTGCCCATCGGCCAGGTGGACGAGCATGAAACCGCCGCCGCCGATGTTCCCCGAGCTCGGCAACGTCACGGCGAGGGCGTAGCCGACCGCCACCGCGGCGTCGACGGCGTTGCCTCCCTGCTGCAGGACGTCGAGCCCTACCTGGCTGGCGAGGTGCTGGGCCGTCACGACCATGCCGCTACTCGCCTGGACCGGGGCCGGCGACTTGGCCAGGGCCGGCCAGGCCGCGAACGCCGCTAGCAGGCCAAGGGTTACCAAGAGACACTTGGGCCGGTGTTGCATGCTGCACCACTTCCCTTCCGAGCTGGATACTCACCGGTGAATGTAACGCCTGAACTCGGGCTCGAGTCGGACCGATGAGCGAAAGGGTACTCACATGAGCCCTTCACGCCAGGTAGGAACCGCGTCTGGCACGCGCGGATGCCCGACCGCAGTGGCCGCCGCCCGGCCAGTACCGGTCTCCTGCTGGGCTCCGGCGGCTCCGGCCGGGCGGTAGGCGGCCTCAACCCCGCCAGGCACGCGGTTGCTGCATGCCATGATGGTGCGGATATGACGCCCGACCACCACGGCGCTACACCCGCGCTCAAGAACGGTCACGGCAACACGGACAGCGCGAAGCGGCCGGGCGACGGCAACGAGCTCAACCCCCGCCGGCTCCCCGCCACCCCGACCGAGCTCGCCACCGCCATCCACTCCACCCCGCACAAGATGGTCATGGCGTTCGCGGGCGCGGGGGCGCAGGCGCTCGCCTGGCTCCACGGCGTCGGCGGGTCGAGCCGCACCATCCTCAGCGCGGTCGACGTCTACAACGAGGAGAGCATGCGCGACTGGGTGGGGTTCATGCCCGCCCGTTTCACGTCGCGTCGCGTCGCGCGCGCCATGGCTCGGCGCGCCTACCAGCAGGCGCGGCGTTACGCGAAGGCGGCCGACGCCGTGTTCGGCCTCGGCAGCACCGCCACCATCGCGACGGACCGCGCCAAGCGCGGCGAGCACCGCGTGGCCGCCGCCGTCCAGGACTCGTTCGGCATGACGACGTACTCCCTCACGATCGAGAAGGACGCGCGGGACCGCGCCGGCGAGGAGGAGCTCGTCTCGCTGCTGCTACTACGCGTCGCGGCCGAGGCCTGCGGGGTGTTGGCGCGCCCGGAGCTGCCGCTGACGGCCTCGGAGCGCCTCGAGATCGAGTTTCAGCCCAGCGAACTGATCGCCGCCGTCGAGCGCGGTGAGCGCGACGCCGTGATCGTGAGGTCGGACGGGTCCGTCGTCGGCCTCCCCCGCGCCGGCGCGGGGCAGCGCATGGCGGTCCTCTCCGGCGCCTTCAACCCCGCCCACGAGGGCCACCTGGCCTTGGCGCAGGCGGCCAGCGAGCATGTCGGCCTCCCCCCTCTGTTCGAGCTTCCGCTCGTGAACGCCGAGAAGGCGCCCATCGGGCTCTTCGAGGCGCGCCTCAGGGCGCAGCAGTTCGCTGGTCGCGGGTCGCTCGCGCTCACGCGGGCCGCCCTCTTCGTCGAGAAGGCTGCGCTCTTCCCCGGCAGCGTTTTCGTCGTCGGCGTCGACACCGCCGAGCGGATCCTCGAGCCGCGCTTCTATGGGGGTTCGGAAGCCGCCATGCGCTCCGCCCTCGAGGCGATCGGCGCTCACGGCTGCCGCTTCCTCGTGGCCGGGCGGTTGGATGAGGCCGAGGGTTACAAGACGCTCAGGCGCCTGAAGGTGCCTCCCGAGGTCGCGCGGCTGTTCGAGGAGCTGCCGGAGCGGAGCTTCAGGCACGACGTGAGCAGCACCGAGATCCGGGCCGGCTGGGCGGGCCGGGCGTAGCGTCGCGATCGGGGCTTCGGGAGGGTGCGTTCTTCCGGCCCGCATGCTGGCGCAGGCGACCACCGGCTTAATCTTGATCAAATAACTCTGGATTAGGCACGTTGCGCCGATGGCGCGGAACCGACATGGCTAGACGCGGCTGGCAAGGCTGGTTCATGAAGGCCTTCGGGGCCGAGGACCGCGAGCTCGAGGTCACGGCCGTGACCCAGCACACGCCCCTCTACCGGCGTATCACGTTCGCGAGCAAGCAGCTCGTGAGCGAGCGCGAGTACGGTCCCGGCGCGTGGCTGCGCCTCTGGCTGCCCGCCGTGGACGGGAGCGGGCGCGAGTTCCAGCGCGGCTACACGATGGTCGAGATCGAGCCGGAGACGGGGCGGTTCGCCATCGACTTCCTCCTCCACTCCGCCGACGGCCCCGGGTCGGCTTGGGCCAAGCAGGCCGAGGTCGGCGACCGCATCGCCGTCCAGTACTACGGCGGCGAGGGGTTCCGGCAGCCGGAGCTCGAGCCGGCCGGCTGGCTGCTCATCGCCGACGAGGCCTCCCTGCCCGCTGCCAACGCGATCGTCGCGTCGCTCCCGGACCACCTCCCCATCGACCTCGTCCTCTACTGCGAGGAGGCGCACCTCGCGCAGCTGCCGGTAGTCGACCACCCGCAACTGAACATCGTCCGCGTGGCGACGGAGCGGGGGATCGAGGAGGTCGTGGCCGCGGTCGCCGCCACGGACCGCTCCGACTGGTTCGCCTGGGTCGTGATCGAGGCAGCCGACACGAAGCGTCTGCGCCTGGCCCTGGGCGAGCTGGGCTTCCCGAAAGCCTCGACGCACTACCAGGCCTACTGGGTCAAGGGGAAGGAGATGGGGACCACCCGAACGGCGGACGAGGCCGGGGAGGCCGTCCGCGCGCCCCGCACGAAGGGAACGGGTAAGAACGCCGGGAAGGCCGGTGGCGCCGGCGACGCCGCGCCCGGCGTCTGGCGCAGCGCCGCCGGCACGCGGCTGCTCGCGCCCCTCAGGCGGTTCCTCGGCTACGTCGCGGCCGCCCAGACCCTCGCGAGCCTCCTGGAGCTCCTACCGCTACTCGGCCTCAGCTACCTCGCCACGCGCCTCGCCGGTGGCGACGTGCCCGCGAACGTCAC
Organism: Trueperaceae bacterium; assembly: GCA_023954415.1. Taxonomy (NCBI): domain Bacteria; kingdom Thermotogati; phylum Deinococcota; class Deinococci; order Trueperales; family Trueperaceae; species Trueperaceae bacterium. The sequence goes on along the minus strand of JAMLIB010000007.1, from coordinate 19,210 downwards.
GCGGCTCATCGTCACCCTCGCCGTGCTCGGCGGCGTCGGCACCCTGCTGACGAGCCTCGTCCTCGGCGCCGGCCACGTGGTCGACGCTGGCTTCAGCGCCGGCCTGCGCAAGCGCTTGGTGGCCCACCTCCGCACGCTCCCGCTCGGGTGGTTCGACCGCGGCAGCTCGGGCCGCGTGCAGCAGGCGGTCGAGGGCGACAGCTCGAGGCTCCACGTCCTCACCACCCACGCCGTGCCCGACATCGTGGCGGCGGCGGTGCCGCCCGTCTTCATCCTCCTCGCGCTCCTCTGGACGCACGCTGGCCTCGCGCTCCTCCTGCTCCTGCCGGTCGCCGTCGCCTACGTGTCTTACGCGCGGGTCTACTACGCGGGGATCGACGACCTGAAGAAGTCGGTCAAGTGGTTGGAACGCGTCAAGACGCGCGCCGCCGCCTTCCTCTCCGCGGTCCAGGTCGACCGGCTCTTCCCCACCCCGGCGTTCGCCGACCTGCTCGAGGAGCGCCAGGCGTTCTTCCAGCGCCTGCAGCGCCCGACGGCCCGCGTTCGCGCCCTCACCGACATCGTCGTGAGACCCGCGACCGTGTTCGGCATGTACGTCCTCGTCGGCGTGCCGCTCGTGATGGCCGGCGCCCTCGGCCTCGGGCGGCTGGTGCCGTTCCTCGTGCTGGCCCCGAGCTTCGGGACGAGCATCCTCGGCCTCCTCTACACGGCCGCCGCCGTACGCGAGGCGAACGCCGCGGCGCAGCGCATCGGTCTGCTGCTGGAGGAGCCGCCCCTGGCACCGCCGACCTCGACCGCACCGCTGCCTGACGGGCGCGGGCGCCTACGGGGTCGCCTGCGGTTCGAGTCCGTCACGTTCGGCTATCACCCCAGGCGGCCGGTCGTCAGCGACCTAGAGCTCGACCTGAGTCCGGGCACGGTCACCGCGCTGGTCGGTCGCTCCGGCGCGGGCAAGTCGACCGTCGCCGCCCTCGCGGCCAGGCTTCACGACCCGCAGCGCGGCGCCGTCACCCTCGACGGCTGCCCGCTCGCCGACTACCCGGCCGACGAGCTCGGCCGGCGCCTCGCCTTCGTGTTCCAACAGCCGCAGCTCCTCGACGACACGGTGGCGGCCAACCTTCGCCTCGCCAGGCCGGGCGCCACCGACGACGAGCTCGCCAGGGCCTTGGACGCGGCGCAGTTGACCGGCGTCGTCGCGGCCCTGCCCGACGGCCTTGCCACGCGCCTTGGCGGCGCGTTCCGGCTCTCGGGAGGCGAGGCGCAGCGCCTCGCGATCGCGCGGCTCCTGCTGACCGACCCGGACGTCGTCGTGCTAGACGAGGCCACCGCCTACGCCGACCCCGAGTCAGAAGCGCTCATGCAGCGCGCCATCACGGAGCTGGTCACCGGGAGGACCGTGCTGGTCATCGCGCACCGCCTCCAGACGATCGCCAACGCCCACCAGATCGTCGTGATCGACGACGGCGCGGTGGCCGAGCGCGGCACGCACGCCGACCTGCTGAACGCGGAGGGCCTCTACGCGCGGCTCTGGCGCGAGACGGGGGTGGCGGCGTGAGGAGCCTGCGCATGCTGCTGAAGGCCGCCAAGCTCGGTCGGGCCTCCATGGCCGCGCTCGCCTGGCTCCTGGCCGGGTCGCTCGGACGCGCGGCCACGGCCGTCCTGGCCGTCCCCCTCATCGTCGGTCTCGCCACCCGCAGCGCCGGCACGTGGTGGTACCTGGCGGCGTTCCTCGCCGCGCTCGTCGTGGGCACCGTCGTCGACCTGCGCGCGTCGCTGGCGGCGTTCGACGTCGGCCTTGGCGTGGCGGCCCGCCACGACTCGGTGCTCCTCGGGCGCATCCGGGGCGCCCCGCTCGCTTGGTTCACTCCCGAGAGGCGCCAACGCCTCGAGCAGATGTTCTCGAGCGGCGGCATCGAGCTCGCGCAGGGGTTCGCCCACCTCCTGGCGCCCCTATGCGACGCCGTGTTCACGACGACCTTCGTCGCGCTCGGCGTCTTCCTCTTCGCGCCGGGGCTCGCCTGGGTGCTGCTCGGCCTGGTCGCCCTTCACCTGGGCGCCTTCGCGCTGCAGGTGGCGCTCACGCGGAGCAGCGAGCGCCGGTGGTTCGAGGCCGCGGAGCGCTTCGGTCGCGCCCTCGCCGAGTTCTCGCGTCTGCAGCCCCTGTTGCGCCTGTCCGCGCAGGGGGCCGAGGCGCGGGTCGACGAGGCCGTTGAGCAGCAGCGCGCCGCCGCCGGCGGGCTGGCCGTCACGAGCGTCGTCGGGCATCAGGCCGTGACCGTTATCCGCGTAGCCGCGCTCGTGCTCATCCCGTTGCAGGTCGTCGTTTCGCTGACGAGCGGCGCGACCACGGCGGTCGAAGCGGCCGCGCTGATCGTCGTGGCCGCGCGGTTCCTGGACCCTTTCATGCAGCTCGACCGGCTGGGCGCGACGCTGGCCGGCGCCCTCGCGATCCTGACGCGTCTGGACGGGGTGTTCGAGGCGCCGGCCGGCGCCGTCGTCGTGCGGCGGGGCGGGGGAGAGGCCGCCACGCCCCAGGAGCGGCCCGACACCCCCGCCATCTGCCTAGAGGGCGTAGGCTTCAGCTACCCCGGCCGCCCAACGGACGTCGTTTCCGGCGTAAGTTTCGAGGTGCCACCCGGCGCCACGCTGGCGATAGTCGGGCCGTCCGGCTCCGGCAAGAGCACGCTGCTCGCGCTCATGGCCGGCCTCATGCCGCCGGACGCCGGCACCATCAGCTACGCGGGTGTGCCGCACGACGTGCTCGGCCCGGAGGGCATAACGGAGAGGACGTCCGCCGTCTTCCAGTCGATCGCGCTGGTCGGCGACACGCTCCTCGAGAACGTGGCTGCGGGCCGACCGGGAGCGACCGTAGCCGAATGCGACGAGGCTGCGCGCGCCGCGCAGCTGAGCGAGCTCATCGCGCGCTTGCCGCGCGGCTGGCTCACGCCCGTCGGCGAGGGCGGCGGCCAGCTCTCGGGTGGCGAGCGCCAGCGTGTGACGCTGGCCAGAGCCCTCCTCAAGGAGGCGCCCGTGCTGCTCCTCGACGAGGCGACGAGCTCGCTCGACACCCTGACGGAGGCCGGCTTCATGTCCGCCCTGGCCGAGCGGCGCGGCAAGCAAGCGTGCGTCATAGTGGCGCACCGCCTCAACACGATCGCGAGCGCCGATCGGATCGTCTTCATAGAGGGCGGCGCCGTCCGGGAGGCCGGCACGCTCGACGAGTTGCTCGCGCTGGGTGGGCGGTTCGCGGCTTACTGGCGCCAGCGGCAGGTGGCGGCCGCGTGGACGTTGGGGTGAGTCGAGAACCCGGCCATGATACCGCCGGCGAGCTGTGGCGGCCGCGTGGGCGTTGAGGTGAGAGGCGGGCTCGGGTCTCGGCGGTGAGAGCGGGCAGGGGAGGGGGCGACTAGGCGCCCTCGTGCTTAGGAACCGCCCAGCCCCGGCACTTCCCAGTCGAGCTCCGGGAACCGCGCGAAGTCCCTGTCGAAGGTGACGACGGTAGCGCCGTACTGCAGGGCGATGGCCGCCAGGTGCGCGTCGTTGACCAGGTTCCCGCCGCGGCCGGTCGCGCTCAGCAGGGTGCGCATGCGCCGGGCGTGCGCCGTATCTGGTTCGGGCGTGACGACGTTCGGTCGGCCGAGCCAGGCCTCCGCCACGCTCAAGGCCTGGTCCGTCGTGAGCGGGAGCTCGTACACGGCCGGGTGCGTGACGAGGCGGACGAAGGCCAGCAGGCTGATCCAGGGCAGCAGCACCGTCTCCCGATGTCCGCCGGAGAGCGCGGCGTCGAGCCACCCCTTGGCCGCTGCGTGGTTCTCGGCCCGGCTGTCGACGGCGTAGATAAGCACGTTGGCGTCGACCAGCTTCACTTCCGGAGCGCCCGCTTGTGCAGTAGTTCCTCGTCCTCGAGTTCGCCGGCCAGCCGGAGGGCGTGCTCGACCGGAACGCGAGCAGCACCCAAGTCGAAGCTCGGGGTGCTGAAGGGTTCGTCGGAGGCGGGGGGGGCGAAGCCCCGGAGGATGGCAGCGTTGACCGCCTCCTTGAACGAGAGGCCGCGCTCGCGCATGGCCTTCTGTATCAGCGCCGCAGCCTCGGGGCTGAGGGTGACGGTGGTGCGCATGGCTGAATCATAGCATCAATGATAGTGATGACATGATGTGCGCCCCACCCCTGGCGCCCCATTGGCGCCCTGCATCCGGCACCGCACCCACGCCCACGCTCACACCCGCCCCACGCCCCCGACCACGCCGCTGAGGCGGCCCGCCGACGAGCCGAGGCGTCCGGCACGAGGTTGCCCAGCGCGAGGCCGTCCGACACGGGGCCGCCCAACACGAACGGCTCCCATGAATACCAGGCCTTGGGTGAACATGAAGAACAAGCCCTATTTAGCGCGATCATCCTATCCACGCCTTGCGTTCCTAAGCAATCTGGTATACCATCTGACCCCATGCAAACCAGATGCTGGTCGGGGAGGGTCGCCTGAACCCTCTACCCCTGCCCACACGCTTGAGGAGCGTCCAACCCAAGGCCACCAACACGGCGGCCGAGGGTATCCCAAGCTTCGAGCGCGGTGAGCGCGAGGTCCTGAGCCTGGCTACCGCGCGGCCCGACCTGGACACGCCCGCCGTCGTCAAGGCGGCCGTCATCGCCGCCATCCAGATACCGCACACGTACATGACCTACACCGCCTCGCGCGGTCTGCCAGAGCTGCGCGAGTCCGTGGCGCTCAAGCTCGGTGCACGTAACGGCGTAGCCTACGACCCCGAGAGCGAGGTGCTGATCACGGCCGGCACCCACGAAGCGCTCTACGTCGGCCTGCAGGCCGTGGTCGAGCCGGGCGACGAGGTGCTCGTCCTGGACCCTAGCTGGGTCGCCTACAACGGCATGATCGGTCTGGCCGGGGGCGTTGCGCGCATGGTCACGCTCCGAGACAACCGGCTTGACATCGACGCCCTGAAGCGCGCGATCACCCCGCGGACGCGCGCCTTCGTCTTCAACAACCCGAACAACCCGACGGGGACGGTGTTCACGCGCGAGGAGCTCGCCGCGGTGGTGGACCTGCTGGCGGCGCACGACATCCTGGCCATCGTCGACGAGATCTACGAGGAGTTCGTCTACGACGGCAGGCAGCACGTCAGCCTCGCGTCGCTGCCCGGCGCGCGCGAGCGCGTGCTGCTCATCAACGGCTACTCGAAGGCCTACGCCATGACGGGCTGGCGCGTCGGTTACGCCGCGGGACCGAGTTGGTTGATCGACAGGATGCTCATCATCCACCAGCACCTGATCTCGTCGCCGTGCGCCTTCGCTCAGAAGGGCGCGAGCGTCGCCTACTCGGAAGCCGCGGAGCACGTCCGCGCGATGGTGGCGACGTACGACCGGCGGCGGCTGCTGCTGAACGAAGCGTTGGCGGCGGTCCCCAAGGTGAGCTACAGCCTTCCCGAGGGGGCGTGTTTCTACTTCCTGCGCGTCGATTCCGGCCTGGACTCCGCGACGCTGGCCAAGACGATCGCCAGCAGGGAAGGCCTCGTGCTCACCCCGGGGGGCGCGTTCGGTCCGAGTGGGGAGCGCCACCTGAGGTTCTCGTTCGCCGCGTTGCCGGAAGCGCGGGTCGGCGAGGCGGTAGGCCGTCTCGCAGCGGCTTTGGAGGCGATCGTGGAGTAGGCATACCTTCCCCCGTGGACGACAAACCAGAACTCAGGACAAGAAGGCGGTGCAATAGATGAGAAGACTGTTGGTACTAGTGATCGCCGCGCTCGTTTGGAGCGCGAACGCCCAGACGCTGACGATCGCGATCAGCGAGGGGATGCCGGGCTTCGACCCCACGCAGACGACCAGGACCGTGGCGAACGACGTCTACCCGAACATCTTCGACGGGCTGCTCGCCTTGGACCGTGAGGGCCAGATCGTCCCGTCGCTGGCGCTGTCCTGGGACGTCGTCAACGAGAAGGACTGGCACCTGACGCTCCGCCAGGGCGTCAGATGGCACGACGGCGAGACGTTCGATGCCGAGGACGTCAAGTTCACGTTGGAGCGCCTCGCGACCAACCAAGAGCTGATCCGGCACGTGCTGATGGCCGAGCTCCAGTCGGTCGAGATCGTCAACCCGTACGAGGTCGTCCTCCACATGGCCAACCCGGATCCGCTCCTCCCCGTCAACCTGACGATGCCGGCTACCTCGATGCTGCCCGCGCACTACTTCGAGGCCGTCGGGTTGGACAAGGCCACGCAGGCGCCCATCGGCACCGGCCCGTACAAGTTCGTCGAGTACCGCCCCGACGACAGGCTCGTCCTGGCGGTCAACGAGGATTACTGGGGCGGCAAGGCCGCCTTCAGCGAGCTCGTCTTCAGGGTGATCACGGAGTCGACGACCAGCGTGAGCGAGCTCGTCACGGGCGGCGTCGCCGTCTCCAACATCGGCCCTAACGACCTCGAGCGGGTCGAGTCGAGTGGCGTGGCGCACGTGACGACCCAGGTGACGAACCGCGTCGTCCACTGGACGCTGAACGTGTCCGACGGGCAAGCCACGGCAGACAAGCGCGTGCGCGAGGCCATCGACCTCGCGATAGACAACCAGGTCTTCATCGACGTCCTCGAGAACGGCTACGGTACGCCTACGCGCGTGCGCACCGGCCCGGGCGACAACTTCATGCCGACCAAGTACTACGGCACCTACAACTACGACCCCGCGAGGGCCGTCGAGCTCCTAGCCGAAGCCGGCTACGGCCCGGGTGAGCTGACGATCACGATCATGGGCGCCAGTAGCGTCAGCGACCGCGCCGAGCTGACCGCCGCCATGCTCGAGGCGGTCGGGATCGTGCCGGACATCCAGCTGTTCGAGAGCAGCGTCTGGTCCAGCAAGTACTGGACGCCGGGCGAGTTCACGAACATGGCGGGCGTGGGTTCGAGCAACTCCGCCATGGACTACGGCTCCACCCTGAGCGACCTGCAGTGCCCGGAGGGGGCGCACTCGCAGCGGAGCCACTGGTGCAACGAGGAGTTCAGCGACCTCGTGCGCGCCGCCAACCGCGAGATGGACACGGCGAAGCGCGCCGAGCTCCTCGACGCCGCCACGGAGATCCTCGTGGAAGAGCTGCCGCAGATATACCTCTACAACTCGGTCGGCTTCATCGGCGTCAGCGATGACCTCGACTGGAGCCCGCGCCCCGACGGCAGCCTCCTCATGTTCGACGCCCGCCCCGCCAACTGAGCGATACGCGGTGTTCGGTTACGTCCTCAGACGCCTCTTGCAGGTTATCCCCACGATCTTGGGGATAACCTTGCTCCTGTTCGTCGTGGTCAGGTTCTCCGGCGACCCCCTCGCCATCTACCTCGGCGACGACGACATGGTCGTGGGGCAGGTCGGGAGCGACCAGGTCGAAGCCTTGCGAGCGCGTTTGGGTCTCGACCAACCGCTGCCGCTCCAGTACGTATACTTCCTGCGCGACGCCCTCCACGGCGACTTCGGTCGGTCGTTCATCTACCAGAACCAGCCGGCCCTGCCCCTCGTCGTCCGCCGCCTGCCTGCCACCGCCGCGCTCGGCGGCGCCGCGCTGCTGATAGGGATCCTCATCAGCCTGCCGGCCGGGCTGATAGCGGCCCGGTTCCGCAACCGCTTCCCTGACACGTTCGCCAGCTTCTACGCCGTAGTGGGGGAGGCGATCCCGAACTTCTGGCTCGGCATCATGCTGATCTTGCTGTTCTCCGTCAACCTGCGCCTCCTGCCCGTATCGGGCTCGGGAACGTGGCGGCACCTCATCCTCCCCGCCTTCACGCTCGGCACCGGCATGTCGGCACTCCTCATGCGGCTCTTGCGGGGCAACCTTATCGAGGTCATGAGCCTCGACTACATACGTACGGCTAGGGCCAAGGGCCTGTCGGCGCGCTCGGTACTCTTCAAGCACGGGCTGCGCAACGCCGCCATCTCTTACATAACCGTCCTCGGGCTGTCCGTTCCCGGGCTGCTGTCCGGCTCCGTCGTGACCGAGAGTATCTTCGCTTGGCCCGGTATGGGCCTGCTGTTCATCACCGCTATCAACGGGCGCGACATGGCCGTCGTCCAGGCCATCGTCGTCTTCACGGCCTTCCTCGCCATCCTCGGCAACCTCGTCGTCGACCTCGTCTACGTCGTCGTCGACCCCAGGATCACGTACCGATGACGACCACTAGCCCAGGGGAGGAGCGGGTCGCGAAGCGGGCGCCTGGCCTGCGCCGCGCGGGGCGCGAGCTCCTGCGCAACCCGCCGGCGGTGTTCGGCGCGGTGGTGCTCACCGTGTTCGTCTTGGTCGCGCTCTTCGCTCCGCTGATCGCCCCGCACAACCCGAGGCAACAGAACCTCGGCGACCGGTTCACGCCCCCCGTGTGGGACAAGGCCGGCGATGCGCGCTACCTGCTCGGCACCGATCAGCTGGGGCGCGACATCCTGAGTCGGCTCGTCTACGGCTCTCGGGTGGCGCTGGCCGTCGGGGTGTTCGGGACGGGCCTCGCGCTCCTGATCGGCGTGACGCTGGGCTTGTGCGCAGGCTACTTCGGGGGCAGGGTGGACGCTATCGTCACCCGCATCACCGAGGTGATCATCAGCATCCCCAGCAGCATCCTCTACATCACCATCCTCGGCGTGTTCGGGCCGAGCCTCTGGCTCCTGATCCTCGTGATGGGCCTGTTCGGCTGGATCACTTCCGCCAGGGTGGTCAGGGGCGAGGTGCTCTCCCTCCGCAACCGCGAGTACGTCGAGGCGTCCATCGGGCTGGGGCAGCGGACGGCGCAGGTGCTCATCAAGCACGTGTTGCCCAACGTGCTCGGCTCCATCATCGTCGTCGGCACCCTGAAGGTGGCGAGCATGATCATCCTCGAGGCCAGCCTCAGCTTCCTCGGCTTCGGGGTGCAGCCCCCGGCGGTCACGTGGGGGCAGATGCTCTCCGACGGCCGCCGCTTCATCACCAGCTCCTGGTGGCTGGCGACGCTGCCCGGCCTCGCGATCTCCCTCCTGACGCTGAGCCTGTTGTTCCTGGGTAACTGGCTGCGTGACAACTTCGACCCCAGGACCTACGACTAGGAGACCGGAATGAAGACGGCCGAAGCCCCTTACCCGAAGAAGGAAGTAGTCGCCCGCGACGCCATCGTGGCCGCCTGCGACGAGCGCGCCGCCGATTGGGGCGTCGAGGTCATGAAGCAGGGCGGCAACGCCGTCGACGCCGCCGTCGTGACCGGGTTCCTGATGATGGTCTACGAGCCGTTCTCGTGCGGCCTGGGTGGCCACGGCGGCCATATGGCGTTCTACGACGGCACCACCGGCGAGGTGGTCGGCATCGACGCGTCCAGCAAGGCGCCCGCCAAGGCCCACGCCGACATGTTCAAGGACGAGCTACTCGAGGTGCCGGAGTTCTACGGCGACGTCGACCGCGTCAAGGTGAAGGACGACGCGAACGCCCTCGGCTTCCGCGCCATGTATGCCCCAACCACGGTGGCGCAGTACCACTACGTGCAGGAGCGCTTCGGGACGTGGTCGTGGGAGCAGGTGCTAGCCCCGGCCATCAAGGTCGCGGAGGAGGGGTTCGTCGCCGACGAGATCTACACGCGGCGCATGAACGCCACCCGCGCCCTCCTGCTCGAGCACGGCGACCCCGCCCTGATCGAGCCGTTCGAGGCCACCTTCTTCCCGAACGGCCGGGAGCTGAAGCCCGGCGAGCTCATCGTGCAGGGCGACATGGCGAAGACGATGCGCCGCCTCGCCGCGGAAGGCCCCGGCCTCTTCTACGGCGGCGACGTGTCCAAGCAGATCGTCTCCTGGGTCGAGGAGCACGGTGGGATCCTCAGCGACGTCGACTTCACGTCGTACAAGGTCGAGTCGGGCCCCTTGAGCGTGAGCACCTACCGGGGCTACGAGATCCACGGCTACGCCAACTGCGCGAACGGCTCCACCATCGCCGCGATCATGAACATCCTGGAGAACTTCGACCTCAGGTCGCTGGGCTACCTGAGCCCCGACCTGATACACGTCGTCGCAGAGGCCATGAAGCTCGCGTTCTCGGATCGCTACGCGTACGTGAGCGACCGCGACCAGGTACCGGTGCCGTACGACGGGCTGATGTCGAAGAGCTACGCGCGCCAGCGGGCGAAGCTGATAGACCCGAAGCGGGCCAAGCTGCATAGTCCGGGCAACCCCTGGCGGCACCAGGCCAGCGGGTCCAAGCTCTACAAGGAGTTCGGCCTCGACCTTGCGGCCATCACGGGCGGCGGCACGGCGAAGGAGCCCGACTCCGACACGACGTTCATGGTGGCCGGCGACGCCGAGGGCAACCTCATGCTCATAACCTCCTCCAACTTCTCCAACTGCAAGGTGGTGGTACCAGGCCTCGGGTTCCAGCTCAACAACTCGATGGAGGGGGCCAACCCGGCGCCCGGGCACGCCCTGTCGATCGCGCCTTTCAAGCGCATCCTCCGCAACAGCGGGCCGACGCTCGTGTTCAAGGACGGCGAGCCCGTGTACGCCCTTTCGGCTCCGGGAGGCCGGCGGATCATCACCGGCACCGTCTGGGCGCTCGTCCAGATGATCGACTTCGGCCTCGGGCCGCAGGCTGCTCTCGATGCGCCGCGCATGCACTGCGAGGCGCACGACATGGAGCTCCGGATCGAGGACGGCGTCGGGGCCGAGACGCTCGACGTGCTGCGCGCCCGCGGCCACGAGCTCGACGTGTCGCCCATGTACCAGGAGGTCTACTCCCGCATGCAGGTCCTCAAGATCGACAGGACGGCGGGCCTGTACGTCGGCGGTTCCGAGCCGCGGAGCCATAGCGGGGTGCGGGGCTACTGATGATCACGGACGCGCTGGCCGAGTACATCTCCTCGGCGCTGAGCAAGCCCCTGCCGCCCGCCGTGACGCTCAAGGCGAAGCATCACGTGCTCGACACCGTCGCGGCGATGCTCTCGGGAACGCAGCTGCTCCCCGGCGAGCGCGCCTTGGCCTACGCCGACCGCCTGGGCGGGCCGCCCGAGGCGTTCGTGTTGGGCAGCGGGGCGAGTACCGGCTACCTCACCGCGGCCTTCGTGAACGCGCTCCTCGCTCACGCGGACGAGACGGACGATTCGCACGCCCCGTCGCTGACCCACCCCGGCTGCTCGATCGTGCCGGCGGCCCTCACGACCGCCGACTGGACGCGCGCCAGCGGCGAGGACCTGCTCAGGGCCGTGGTGCTCGGTTACGACGTCTGCACCCGCGTGAACCTGGCCATAACGGTGCCGGTGCTCGAGCGCACCCAGCGCAGCACCTACAGCATCAGCGGCGCGTTCGGGGCGATGGCCGCCGCCGCCGCCCTGACCAGGCTCGACTTCGACGCGGTCAGGTACGCCCTCTCCTACACGGCGCAGCAGGCTTCCGGCCTGGCGAGCTGGCGCCGTGACCTCGAGCACGTCGAGAAGGCGTTCGTGTTCGCCGGCATGCCGGTGAGGGCGGGCACGAGCGCCGTCGACATGGTGCTGAACGGCTTCACGGGCGTGGCGGACGTGTTCGACGGGCCGACGAACTTCATGGGCGCGTTCTCGCCGCACGGGGAGCCGGGCGAGCTGACGCGCGGGCTCGGCACCGATCACGAGATCATGCGCACCAACATCAAGCGGTGGCCGGTCGGTTCGCCCATCCAGGCGGCCGTCGACTCGTTGACGGCGCTCATGGCCGAACACGACCTCTCTCCGGAGCGCATCGAGCGGCTCACGGTCAGGTTGCCGACCGGCGGCGCCGAGACGGTGGACGACCGGCACATGCCGGACATCAACCTCCAGCACATCATGGCCGTGACGCTCCTCGACGGCGGCCTCGTCTTCACCGCCTCGCAGGACTACGCGAGGATGGCCGCGCCGGACGTCGTCGAGCTGAAGAAGCGCATCCGGCTCATCGGCGACGCGAGCCTGGACGACACCGACCCGCCCCGGCAGGGGATCGTCGAGATCGAGCTCAAGGACGGCAGGAGCCTGAGGCACCACACGCGCGCCGTCCGCGGCACTTACGACAACCCGATGCCGGAGGACGAGGTGGTTAGGAAGGCCGAGGACCTCTTGGTCCCGCTCCTCGGCGCGCAGAGGTGCGCCGAGCTGGTGCGGGCGGTGCTCGGCTTGCCGAACCTCGACGACGTCCAGCGGCTCCGGCCGCTCCTCACGCTGTGACCCTCGACCGCGGGTCCTGCCTCGCCACCGCGACCGCCGCTGGTCACGGCCACGCGCTCCCCGGCCGAAGCTCGTGGGAAGCGCGATGCTAACCTGACTGAGGAGTGAGACACACGGTCAGTTCCACCCGCGAGGAGGACCCCCTTGCCCGCACGACGGCAGAATGGGTCGTCGAACGCCTCAAGGACGACATCCTCACCGGGCGCCTGGCACCTGGCACGAAGCTCGTGGAGCGGGACCTCGCCGAGCGCTACGGCGTCAGCAGGACCCCGCTCCGTGAGGCGTTGAACCAGCTCGTCGCGAGCCAGCTCGCGACCACGGTGCCGTACCGCGGCGTCTTCGTCCGCAAGGTCGACCTCGCGTTCGCGCGCGACGTCTACGAGGTGCGCTCGGCCCTGGAAGGGCTGGCGGGCAAGCTCGCGGCCGAACGTGCGACCAAGGACGAGCTCCGGCTGGTGGAGGCCCACTTCAAGATCATCGAACGCCTCTCGCGCCTACAAGCTTCCGACCAGGGCGTCAGAGACGACATCATGAGGAACAACACGCGCTTCCACCGGGCCATCGCGGTATCCGCCCACAACGCGCTCCTCCTCAACAAGATCGAGGAAGTATGGACGAGCGTCAGCCTCGTGCGCTTCTACGTCTGGCAGACCGAGGACCGCATCGAGAGCAGCCTGCTCGAGCACGCCGAGATGCTGGAAGCGCTGCGCAAGCGCGACGGCGAGCGGATGCAGGCGCTCTGCGCCGCGCACGCGGTGAAGGCTTGGCGGCATGTGGATCGGGTGTTGCGGGGGGGTGGGGATGGGCCGGTTGCCAGGGAGGCCGGGATTGGACCGGCGGTGGCCGGGGGCTAGTGTGTCTTCGGATAGCTGAGTTGTCTAGGCGGGTAGGAAGGGCGCTGGTTCATGGGCGCGCTGATGGTTGCATTACCTACGCATTGATGACACTAGTCATTGTCGCGAGGCGGCTGGGGCACGGCCTCGGAAGCAAGTTGGGACCCGAATGCGGAGTTGACGCTTGGATCCCATCAAGCCAACGCACTCCGAGCCGCGAACTCGTCGGTGACCAGCACATCGATGTAGCCGCCGCGTAGGGCTGCCGCGATGGCGTCGGCTTTCTCGGGACCGCCCGCCACGGCTACCACGCGTTTGGCGGCGCGGAGCGACTCCAGGCCGATGCTCACCGAGCGTTTGTTGATGGGGATGTCGAGGACCTTCCCGTCATGGTCGAAGAACTCCGCGCACATATGGCCCACGGCCCCTTTGAGGCGGAGCTTCGAGAGGTCGTAGTGTGACAGGTAGCCGGACCAGAAGCTCACGGAGCTGGGGGAGCCGATGCCTATCAACACTAGGTCGGCGGCCCGGCCGAGGTCGATGGTCTCGCGGACGAGCGGCTCTTGGAGGATAACGTCCCGTGCGCGCTCGCTCTCGACCATGAGGGGGGCGAACAGGTAACGGTACTCGCCACCGAAGGCTAGAGCGAGTTCGCGGGTCAAGTCGCCCCCCTCTATGCGCGGGTCGGCCGAGCCTAGCGCGCCGATGATCTGGACCACGGTCATGCGGACGCGTTCGCGTGGTTGCAGATGGGCCACGGTCGCCGCTATCGAGTGTCCGTAAGAGACGCCGAGGATCATCCCTTCACGGACCTCGCCCGCGAGCAGGTCTGCCGCGAGGCGGCCGAGGCCGTCCAGGAGCTCTTCGTGGGTGTAGCTGGGGTTCTGCAGCACCCTGGCTTCCCGCAAGCCGAAACGGCTCACGAGTCCGGCCTCCAGGGCCTTGTCGCGCGCCCACTGATAGTCGAGGGTGATGCGCACGACTCCCAGGCGCCGGGCGTCGCGGAGCAACCGCGACACCGTGGAGCGCGATGTTCCGAGCCTGCGCGCGATCTCTCCCTGAGTCTGGTCCTGCTCGTAGTAGAGGCGAGCGGCTTCGAGCATGAGGGTGGCCGCCGCCGGCGAGCTGCTCACTGGTTCCTGCGGGCCCTGGTCGGCGCCGATCGCCTTCATTCCTCCATTCTTGCACATATGTGCACCATTGTACTCAACGGCCCCGCTGGGTCTCGGCCGTCGAGGGGCGTGGGGCCGGCCGGGCATCGGGCGTTGTATGGATAAGTTCGTTTAGAGCGCGATTATCTTGCAACCTAGGATAGAGGTCTCTCGACTCGGGGCGCCGGATCTGCTTGCACAAATGTGCAAGGACATGCGAATTCGTCTTGACAATTCAGACGGCGGCCGCCTAGGATTGTGGCTATCGCGGGCGATGAGCCCAGACAGTCTGGAGGGTCTAGGGTGGCGATCAGCAGCATCACAAGAGAGTCGTGGATTCTGGAGACGTTCCCCGAATGGGGAACGTGGCTGAACGAAGAGATCGCTAGCGAGGTAGTCCAACCGGGCACATTCGCGCTCTGGTGGCTAGGCTGCACCGGAGTATGGGTGAAGACCGAGGGCGGGGCCAACCTCTGCGTCGACCTGTGGGTCGGGACCGGTAAGCGCACGAAGAACCTTCCTGATATGCCGCCCCACCATCAACACGCACGTGCGATCGGCGCTCGCAAGCCACAGCCGAACCTGCGGAACTCGGTGTGTGTCCTGGACCCGTTCGCTATCCGGGAGGTCGACGCCGTCCTCTCCACCCACAACCACAGCGACCACATAGACAAGAACGTCGCCGCAGCCGTGCTGGCGAACTGCTCGTCCGACGTACCCTTCGTCGGACCGCAGTCGAGCGTTCAGACATGGCTCTCGTGGGGGGTGCCGGAGGACCGCTGCGTGGTCGTGCGACCTGGCGACACGCTCAAGTTCAAAGACCTCGAGATCGTAGTGCTCGAGGCGTTCGACAGGACCGCGCTAGTGACCGCGCCGGCCGGGGTTCAGATGCGCGGTCAGCCTGTCCAAGACATGAACGAGAAAGCCGTCAACTACCTGGTGAAGACGCCCGGCGGCAACGTCTACCTTGCCGGCGATTCCCACTACTCGAACTGGTTCGCGCGGCACGGCAACGAGCATCAGGTCGACGTAGCGCTGTGCGCGTTCGGCGACAACCCGCGAGGCATGACGGACAAGATGTCGTCGCACGACGTGTTGAGGGCGGCGGAGAGCCTCAACGCCAAGGTCGTCATGCCCGTCCATCACGACATCTGGAGCAACTTCCAGGGCGACCCCAACGAGATCATCGTGCTCTGGAACATGCGTAAGGACCGTCTGCAATACGCTTTCAAGCCCTTCATCTGGCAGGTAGGCGGCAAGTTCGTGTACCCGGACCATGCCGACCGGCTCGTTTACAACCACCGGCGCGGCTTCGAGGACGCATTCAGCCACGAGCCAGACCTGCCGTTCCCAGCCCTTCTCTGAGCCGGCACTTCTAGGCTCGACGCTCCCGAGCGCACACGAAAGTCCCAAGCGAACGACGCCACGAAGGAGAGAGTATGTCCTGGTTAACCGAGGTCTACGGAACCGAGAAGCCCATCGTCGGGATGGTTCACCTCCCGGCGCTGCCCGGCACACCCCTGTACGACAGTTCCGCCGGCATGAGCAAGATCATCGACAGTGCGCTTGCCGACCTGTCCGGCCTGGCCAGCGGCGGCGTCGACGCGGTGCTGTTCTGCAACGAGAACGACCGGCCCTACCAGCTACAGATGGGGCCGGAGATAGTCGCAGCGATGACGAAGGTCGTCGCCGAAGCCACGCGCGACATCTCGATCCCCTTCGGGATCGACTTCCTCTGGGACCCGATCGCTGCGATAGCGGTCGCCCACGCGACCGGCGCCGGCTTCGTGCGCGAGGTCTTCACCGGCACGTACGCGGGCGACATGGGCTTGTGGAGCGGCAATCCTGGCGCCGCTCTACGCTTCAGGCGCAACATCGGCGCCGACCACATCAGGCTGCTGTTCAACATCGTGCCGGAGTTCTCCGTCTCCGTAGGCGACCGCTCGCTCTCGACCATCGCCGCCACCAGCGTGTTCAGCTCGTTGGCCGACGCCGTCTGCGTGTCCGGGCAGACCGCCGGCACCGAGGTGTCGCCCGCCTGGCTCAAGGAAGCGAAGGCCGGCTTGCCGAACACTCCGGTGTTCGCCAACACGGGCGTGAGGGTAGCGAACGTCAAGCAGATGCTAGAGAACGCCGATGGGGCGATCGTCGGCTCCTCGTTCAAGCGCGCCGGCGTCACGTGGAACCAGATCGACGCTTCCAGGGTCAAGGAGTTCATGGGCGTCGTGAACACCCTGCGCGGCAGCGGAGCCGTAGTAGCGGGATGAACGGTCGGAGCCGCGGCAGGGCCGGAGTCGATGTGAGCCGGTCGGCAAAGGGCGGGCGAGGATGAACCGAGCCTTGGACGCCATGACCTGGCCGGAGGCGGAGGTCGCCTTGACCGCGACGCGCCCCGTCATCCTCCCGCTGGGTTCCACGGAGCAGCACGGTCCCCACATGAGCATGGGAACCGACAACGTGATGGCGTCGTTCTGGGCGAAGCGCCTGGCGGCGAGTTGCGACGGCCTGTATCTGCCTACGCTCAACTACGGGCAAGTCTGGTCGGCCCGCGAGTTCCCAGGCACCATCAGCCTCAGCCCGTCCGCCCTGGAGGCGGTACTGGTAGACGTGGCGGACAGCCTTTATCGGCACGGCGTGCGCCGGCTCGTGCTGCTGAGCGGCCATATGGGCAACGCCCAGGTGATGGTCTCCGCGGCCCGGAGGCTCCTAGAGCTCTTCCCGGACATGGTGACACTGAGGATCTGTTATCCGAGCACCAAGCAGGTGATGGACGGGATCGCCGAGACGCCCTTGTGGAACGGCAACAACTTCCATGCGGCCGAGATAGAGACCTCGCTGATGCTGGCAGTTGCCCCCGAGGCGTGCCGGATGGAGCTGGCTCCCAGTGAGTACCCGGAAGTGCCCACCGGCTACGCGGGACGCGTCGTGCCATGGCGAGAGTTCAGTCGGACAGGGGTCTTCGGAGATGCATCGGCCGCTACGGCGGAGAAAGGTGAGCGTTTGATCTCACGCTGGCTGGAGGTGATGACCGAGCTAGTGCAGGAGGCGTTCGAGGCTACCTAGACGACGTTCATTGGTCGAGATTCCGGAGGCATACAGTGCGATCCATCGTGAACCTGGCAGTGCGGCTGCTGTTGATCCTAGCGACGACGGTAGCTGTGAGCAGCGCGCTCGGACAGACCGTCACGATTGCCGTGAAGGCTGAACCGAACACGCTTGACCCGCATAAGGTGGTGGGCCGCCAGTCGGAAGCGTTCTTGGCGAACGTCTTCGACGGGCTGACGGCGAGAGACGCGTCCGGGACCCTGGTCCCGGGGCTCGCGGAGTCTTGGGAGCAGGTCGGCGACACCACGTGGCGCTTCCACTTGCGTCAAGGCGTGTCCTTCCAGAACGGGGAGCCTTTCGATAGCGCATCGGTGCAGTTCACCCTCGCGCGCGCTGGCAACCCCGACAGCCCGGCCACGACCTGGTCTCAGATCAACACCATCACGGGTGTCGACATCGTAGACGCGTTCACGGTGGACATCCATACGGTCAGTCCAGACGTGCTGCTGCCGGCGCGGCTCGCCGAGCTGTTCGGGCCGATGCTGCCGCCGGTGTACACGGTGGAAGCCGGTGACGATTTCGGCACGCACCCCGTCGGAACAGGACCGTTCGTCTTGAAGGAGTGGGTGAAGAACGAGCGCCTGGTACTTGCGGCCAACGAGAACTACTGGCGCGGTGCCCCGAGCGTCAAGGAGATCGTTGTGAGGCCCATCGCCGAGGACGCCACGCGCGTGGCGGCGCTGATCGCCGGTGAGGTCGACCTCATAGAAGGGCTGCCGCACGTGATGGTCGACATGATCGACTCGCGTCCGGAACTGCGCGTCGAACGCGTGTCGGCCTCACGGGTGTTCTACATCTCCATCGACGCCTCGGTGAAGCCGCTCGACGACGTGAGGGTCAGGCAGGCGCTCAACTACGCCATCGACCGCCAGGCCATCATCGACCGCCTGTTCGGCGGGCTCGGCAGGCCGGCCGCGACGATCGTCTCGGCGCAGGCGTTCGGCTTCGACCCGTCTGTCGAGCCGTACCCGTACGACCCAGAGAAAGCGAAGGCGTTGCTGGCCGAAGCCGGCTACCCCAACGGCTTCTCGGTGGAGTTCGACTACTTCACCGGTTCGGTCGCCGACCATTACGCGCTCTCTCAGGCCGTGGCCGGCTACTGGTCCCAGATAGGCATCGACGTCAAGGAGAACGCCTACGAACTCGGCGTGTTCCAGGAGAAGCGGGGTGCGAACCAAGCGGCTCCTCTCTACGTCTACAGCCTAGGCGACGTGTTCCTCGAGCCGTTCTGGCTGGTCGAATGGCTAGCGGCCGGCGACATGAGCCGCCGCTATTCGAACCCGGAAGTCAACACCTTGATCCAGGAGATCAGGTCGACGTTCGACGCGTCACGAAGGGCCGAACTCTATAGCGAGGTTCAGAGGCTCATGAAGGAGGACGCTCAGCACGCGTTCCTCTTCCAGGTCGACACACTATGGGGAGCGAACGACCGCGTGAACTTCACGCTGCGGGCCGACGAGGTTCCCTGGTTCTACCCGCTCTCGCTGGCGGACTGACCTACGGATCATGCATGCGTATGGTGGGGTGCCGCGTTCCGGGCGCCCCACCGTTGCGTTCGGTGCGGACGCAGCCTCGGCGCGTAAGACCGAGGGCCATGGCGGCCGCGCGGAGCAGCCATGCGTAGGGTGAGGCCAGTGTGATCTCCTACTTAGCACGCCGGCTCCTTACGGGCCTGCTCGTCATAGTCGGCGTCACCGTCATGGTGTTCGGGCTTACCCGCTTGGCGGGCGACCCAGCTGCCCTGATGTTGCCGCCCTCGGCGAGCGCGGCAGACATCGCGGCCATGCGCGCCCGTCTCGGTCTCGACGACCCACTGCCGGCTCAGTACTTGCGATTTCTCGCCGCGGCGGTCAGGGGCGACTTCGGCAAGTCCTTGCGGCATGGTGAACCCGCTTTGCCTCTCCTCATCGCCCGCCTCCCAGCCACGTTCGAGCTCGGGATCGCCGCCGTGGGGCTGGCGCTGGTCCT